>CAYNBC010000269.1:0-3314 GCA_964395255.1 uncultured Sphingobacteriales bacterium
AAATAAATGCACCTGTAAGAAAAAGAAATGTAAACAAAGCCGATAAAACAGTGATGAGCCATCTGACAGGATAAGATTTTTTCTCAGCAACTGAGGCATGTTCTACATAAAAAATATTGGGAACAAAGCTACTTTCATCAATTTTAATTTCTTTTAATCTGGCCCGGATGTTCACCAGTTGTTCGGTTTCGTATTCCAGTTCGGCAGCAAGAGCTTCCTGCACAGGTCCATATTTAGAAATTGCAGAAAGCTGGCTCTGGATTTCTTTAAGTGCTTTCATATTGCCTTTGAGAAGAGCGTCAGAATATGCTTTGGTCAATACTTCCGTTTGTTGTTCAAACTTCATAACACCCATTCGGGAAAGCGACATCAGGGAATCCACGATGGTCTGTACATAGGCTACTTTTTCCTGATAGTCTTTTTGAACAATTTTTAAACCCTGGCGGGCTCTTTCTTTTAAAATCTGGTTCCTTAAAGTGTCAAGTATAGCCACTGCATCGTTGGCCATTCTGGCAGCTAATTTGGGGTCCTTGTCCCGTACTGTTACTTTGATGGAAAGAAATTTAGTTAGTTCTGATTTAAAGTTCTTTTTAAATCGGTTTTTGAATTTGGTATTGGCATATTTTGTATCGGGTGAAATATTGTAGTGCTCCATCAAGTGAAAGCGTTTTTTGAGTTTGTTGATAATCACATCGGATTGGAGAATCTGAAGCAATTGTTCAGCTTCTTCATCAGCACCTATGGTTAGAAAATCTTCGTCTGAATAACTTTTTTCAGCGACCAGTGCTTTGGATGGCGACATGGTAGTACTGGGATAAAATATAACTGTAGATTCGTATTTGGGAGTAATAAAAGCTGGACCTGAAAAAATGGCTCCCATTACAGCAGCCAGCAAACTGAAACCTGCCAGAGGTAGTTTCCATCTCCAGAAAAATTTCAATACCTCAACAAAATCATTATTTCTTTCATTCATAAGTGTATGACTTGCTTTTTATCTAAGATTGGCAAAGTTCAGAAAAATAATATTCCTGAAAAATTATATCAAAAAAAAAACAGCGCAATTTTAACACATAGCTTACTAAAAATGCAGACAGTTATTAAGTTGACGAGGCTACTTTATACTTTTCTTTAATTTTGTTATCAAATCCATCTACATGCTTAAGGTATTCCTGTTACTTGTATTTCTCTGGATTCTGCTTACGGCTTTTTATTTGTATTTCAGAAAAAGATTCAAACTGAAAGTATTAAAATATTTTCTCTGGATATTTTTTCTTTTATTGTTTATCGAATTTACTGCTCAGCTTGGGTTCAAATGGGTAACCGGATTGTGGGTTTACAAGATTCCCTATAATGAAAATGCATTGTTGTTTGAACCGCATCCTTATCTGGTGGGGATGCCCCGGAAAAATGTTTCGTTACAAGTCAGGGGCAAGCGCTATACCCACAATTCTCTCGGATGGCGAAACAAAGAGTTTTCTTTGTCCAAAAAGGAAAAACGAATCATTGTCGTTGGAGGATCTACGGTTTACGGAATAGGGGTTAACGATGATGAAACCTGGCCCTATTATCTGGACAGTTTAGCAGGAGATACCCTGGAAGTGTTGAATTTTGGTGTACCGGGGCACAGCAGTGTTGAACATATTCATCTCCTTCAGTACATCATTCCTGATTATCAACCCGACCTTATTGTAATTCAATGTGGTTTGAATGATTTAAGAAATATGTTCGTAGATGGGCTTAAACCTGATTATTCCAATTTCCACCAGCCCACTTTGTATGGAACTCTGGGTTTCTGCTACCTGAATCATTTACCCCGCCTTGCGTCACTTCGATTGATTGTAATTCTTTTACAGAAAATGGGATTATATCCGGTTTGTGACTTCCATCGCGCCCATTACACCGGCAAGGTTCAACATGGAGTCGATAGTGTTGCTTTATCCTATTTTAACCGTCATGTGAAAAATATGATTCAGATAAATGACGGCACTCCTTTGCTTTTTGTACCTCATGTACTTAGCAGGGAGCGTGTTTTGAAGGGTGATTATTCCTGGTGGATTCCATTTCTTGATAAGAATTCCATCATCGAAAATATGACCATTTACAATCAGGTTCTGGCTTCTGATACTATCCATGGCCGGGTTTATTTTGCCGACAATATTTTAAAAACTTCCTGGCCTGACAGCCTTTTTGCCGACCCTTCCCACTTGAATGCCAGAGGTAATTTGATTTTTGCACAACAGCTCTGGAAAAAAATTAAAAGCATACCGTTTTGAAGAAACTTCCTGATTTAAACTTTCTGAGAGGTTTGGCCATTTTGCTGGTGCTTTTCACCCACTTCAAATTTGTGGATGTTTTATATCAGGTAGGCTGGATAGGTGTTGATTTGTTTTTTGTTTTATCGGGGTTTCTGGTATCGGGTCTTTTGTTCGCTGAATATAAAAAAACCGGTCGTGTCAGAGCTGGCAGGTTCTTGATTCGAAGAGGGTTTAAAATCTATCCGGTTTTTTATTTGTTTATTTTTATTTCGGTACTCCTTTCTTTGTATGTCAACAATGAAAGCCTGAACCGGCCGACCGAATATTTTGGTGGAGTAACCCGGGCGGCTTTCCTTCACGAAGTATTTTTTCTTCAAAACTATTTAAAAGGAATATGGATAAATACCTGGTCACTGGGTGTGGAAGAACATTTTTATCTGGTTCTTGCCCTGGTTACTTCCCTGGCAGTCCACTATCGAAAACTCGAAAATGCACGATTGGTTTTAACGATTATAGCAGGTCTGATGATTCTTGCATTGCTTTTTAGGATACTCAACAACATCAGGCATCCTGAAATTTATTACCTGACACATTTATTTCCCACTCACCTGAGAATGGATTCCCTGCTTGCAGGTGTTTTGATTTCCTATTTTTATCACTTTAAACAGCCATTTTTCAACCGTATTTTTGGCAAAAAGGGCTATGGGTGGTTTATTCTTTCATTGTTGCTTCTTTCTGTGGCTTTTATTTATCCTGTCAAACATCCTGTTATGAATACCGCAGGGTTGAGCCTGATTTATATGGGCTTTGGTATCTGGATTGCCCTGATTGCCGCCAGAAACGGAAAAACTTCTCTGCAACATTTTACAGGCAGGCTCTTTTACCGTTTAATTTCAAATCTGGGAATTTACTCCTATCCTGTTTATGTCTGGCATTTGTTTGTTAAACATTACAGTCTTTATTTTATGGAGAAATTATCCTGGAATTTACCGGATGGTTATTATTTTCTCATTTATTTTATTTTGTCAATCATTGTGGGTATTACTATAAGTAAAACAA
>CAYNBC010000270.1:0-3287 GCA_964395255.1 uncultured Sphingobacteriales bacterium
GATTAAATATTATTCGGAAGCTAACAATATTGATAAAACCCTGGAATGTATTGAAATTTCACTAAAAAAGTATCCCAACCACACTGCTCTAAACCTCGAAGCCGCCCATTTTTTTATCAATGAAGGTATGCTTGACAATGCTGCCAATCTGCTGGATAAAATTTCCAATCTTGCTCCCAACGACCCCGAGGTTCTTATTATGTATTCTTATCTGATGAGTGAAACAGGTGATAGTACTGCCGCCCTTGAATACATTACTCGTGTAACACATTTGAATACTTTTACGGCTCAAACTCTTACCAGAGCCATAAAAATTCTTTACCAGAATAAATACTACGAAGAATTGCTTGATCTCGTAACACAAGCTTACAAACCCTCTGAAGAGCTTATTCCAGCAGAAGTAATTGAGTATTTTGTTTTAGCAACCGAAATGACGGATGGAAAATGGGAAAGCGCTTTAAACTTTTTCACAGATTCTTCCCGGGATAATAACAACAATTTTTTCAGTCTGGTAAATACAGGCATTGCTTACATGTCTGCCGAAATTTTTGATAAAGCCATCGAACTATTTGAGGAAGCATTATCCTTTGATAATCAAGCATATTTTATCTATTACTATATTGCCCGTTCTTATTTTGAAAAAGAAGATTACGAAAAGGCTATTATAAATTTTAATATTTGTCTAAAACAAAATATTAAAAAGCCCAAAATTCATTATCATCTGGCTCTTTCGTACGGAACTACATTAGACTTTTACAAATCACTTGAACATATCAACCTGGAGTTGCTGGAAAACCCTAACAATTCAGATGCATTATTCATTAAAGCTATAAATCTGAAGAAACTTAATCATTTAAACCAGGCTATTACCACACTAAAAGAAGCCATCAACATTAATCCCTATGATTCCAATCTTTGGCATGAACTTGCACTTATTTATGAAATGAAAGAATACATTCAGGATGCTGTTCTTTGTTTTAACAATGCTTTGGATATTGAGCCCTTTGAAGAAGACCTATGGGCTGACTATCTGTTGTTTTTAAAAAAATATTTCAGTACTCCTGAAGTTTTACGCATAGGTGAGAAAGCCATTTCGATTTTCGCGCAACCTGAAAAATTGTACTACATTATCGGTGCTTTATATTATTCTTTAAACGACTACTATCTGGGAGGAAAATATCTCCAGAAAGCATATTTCTCTTTTCGTCCGGGCAATATCGATTCAAATAAACACAACTCAATTCTGGATAATCCCTTTTATTCCTTAAACAAACATAAATTTACCGCAAACTAATTTCGTCCAGTTAATAACCTTTCTCTTTCACTTTTTCTTAAAAGTTTATTTTTGACAGATAAGAGTTTGACATGAACTTTTCAATGAAATACCTGTTGTTTTTATTTCTGTTTCTGGCAAATTTTTCTTTCCAACAACCAGACCTTATTGGGAAAAATGAAAGCAAAACACTTCAGCAATTGGAGGATGCCTTGCTTCGGTATAAAGCTGATTCCATTTTAAACCATTTAAGTCTGCAGGAGCAAATCGGTCAGTTAATCATGGTGCCCGCCTCGGCATTGAATGAAAAACCTGACCCAACCGTAACTTACTGGATAGAAAAATATCACATCGGAGGAATTATATTTTTTAAAAGCCATCCAACATCGTTGATTAAATACATCAATTATTACCAGTCAAAAAGTAAAATTCCGTTATTTATTGCTATTGATGGGGAATGGGGCACAGCCATGAGATTAGACAGTGTAATATCCTATCCCAGGCAAATGACTTTAGGTGCTATTGAAGACAATCATCTCATCTATCAAATGGGTCGGATGGTTGGCCAGGAATGCCAGCGATTGGGGATTCATATCAATTTCGCTCCAGTGGCAGATATCAACAATAATCCGAATAATCCGGTAATTCATATGCGCTCATTTGGAGAAGATAAAACACAGGTTGCCCAAAAAGCATATGCTTATTTTCGTGGATTACAGGATGCAGGGATCATGGCTGTTGCCAAGCATTTTCCAGGACACGGGGATACAGACAAAGACTCACATCACGACCTACCTGTACTCCATATTGATAAATCCAGGCTTGACAGTCTTGAGCTATATCCTTTTAAATATCTTATTCAAAAGGGCATCAAAGGAGTCATGGTGGCACATCTCAATTTACCTTCGATTGAAAAAAACTCAAAACTTCCTGCCACTTTTTCCAGCACAATAGTCCAGAATATCCTTAAGGATGAATTAAAATTCCAGCATCTGGTATTTACTGATGCTATGAATATGAAAGGAGCAACAAAAAACTTTCCTGCCGGTAAAGCTGAAGTTATGGCTCTTTTAGCCGGCAATGATATCATTCTATATCCCGCTTCTGTACCTCTTGCTGTGAAATCCATTTACGAAGCTGTAAAAAATAAAACAATAGATTCATTGATAATTAAGGAAAAGGCAAGAAAAATCATTTATGAAAAACTTAGAATGGGATTATGGCACACGCCCAAACCATCATTAAACAATGTGGTAAATGAGTTAAATCCACCTGAAAAAAAGATTCTATTGGAAAATCTGGCAATGTCGTCCATCACATTGGTAAAAAACGCAAACTCCTTAGTTCCTCTAAAAAATTTGAACGGAGTAAACATTGCCTGTCTTTCAATAGGCTCACCCGGTCACAGCATATTTCAGAAATACTGCAAATTATACACTGGCGTAAAAAACTTTCATATTGGACTTAAAAGTTCCAATGCTGTTCTCAATAAACTAAAAGATAGTATAAAATCATACGACTATCTGATTATTTCACTTCACGCTGTTTCACCTTATAATGTTAAGACATTTGGATATTCATCGCATTTAATCCAATTTGTTAAATCTCTTGGAGCTACCTCCTCTATGACTATACTTGTTAATTTTGGAAGCCCCTATTTCCTAAGGTATTTCGAAGAATTTCAGGTCATAATTCAAGCGTATGAGGACCAGGAAATATTTCAGAAATATGCAGCTCAGGCTATTTTTGGAGGGATACCATTAAAAGGCAAACTACCCGTAACTGCAGGCAAGTTTAAAGTACATACAGGAATAATGATTCCCCACCCTATTCGACTTGGATATACTATTCCGGAACTTACCGGTATTCAATCTAAAAATTTAAAACCTATTGACAGTATAGTTAATCAGTCCATTCTTAACAGGGAATTTCCAGGTTGTCAGATTTTAATAGCCCATAAAAATCAAGTTATATTTCATAAAGCTTATGGTTATCACACTTATCAAAAAATAAT
>CAYNBC010000271.1:0-3285 GCA_964395255.1 uncultured Sphingobacteriales bacterium
TTTTATTAGTGAAGGATTGCTATTTTTAAACCCTCATTTTTTTTATTCATATCAACAAATTTGTTAATATGATAACAGATGAATTAATAAATCCAGCCAGTATTGTTGTAGTTGGAGCCAGTGATAATTTAAAATCTCCTGGCGGCAAAGTACTTTATAATTTGCTTGCTCATGGCTATAAAGGAGAACTTCTGGCTGTTAACCCTAAAAAAGACATAGTTCAGGGCATTAAATGTTTTCGTCATGTAAAAGAGCTGCCTGAAGTACAGATGGCTGTTATTGCAATAGCTGCTCCCTATTGTCTGGAAACCGTAGAAATATTAGCCCGGGAGAAAAAAACAAAAGGTTTTATAATTCTTTCAGCAGGTTTTAGTGAAGAAAGCCATGAAGGCGCAATTCTGGAGAAGAAGATTGTCGAAGTAATTGACGAAAACGGTGGAAGCCTTATTGGGCCCAACTGCATAGGATTAATGAATTGCCATCATACTTCTGTATTTACGACACCTGTACCCAGGCTGAGTCCTGATGGCGTGGATTTTATATCTGGCTCCGGGGCAACGGCTGTGTTTATTATGGAAAGTGCTATCCCTAAAGGATTACCATTTAACAGTGTATATTCTGTGGGAAATTCTGCCCAGATTGGCGTAGAAGATGTGCTTGAATATCTTGATGTTACATATGAAGAAGGAAAAAGTGCAAGGGTTAAGTTACTTTATATAGAAAGTATTCAGAAACCTCAGAAATTGTTGAAACATTCCAGTTCATTGATAAGAAAAGGATGTAAAATCGCTGCTATTAAAGCCGGCTGTTCGGAAGAAGGAAGTCGTGCTGCTTCTTCTCATACGGGAGCCATGGCCACCCCTGATACAGCAGTAGATGCTCTGTTTCAGAAAGCAGGTATTGTAAGATGTTATGGGAGAGAGGAGCTTGTAACTGTAGCCTCCATTTTTCAATATCCGGAATTGAAAGGAAGAAATATGGCTATCATCACGCATGCTGGTGGCCCAGCTGTGATGCTTACAGATGCTTTATCAAAAGGTAAGTTGCATATTCCACCATTAAGTGGCCCTAAAGCTCAGGCTTTAAAGGAAAAATTATTTCCGGGCTCATCTGTAGGCAATCCCATCGATTTTCTGGCTACAGGCACGGCTGAACAGCTTGGTATTATTATCGATGCGGTGAATCATGATTTCGAAGAAATTGATGCAATGGCAGTTATTTTTGGTAGTCCCGGACTTTTTCCGGTTTACGATGTTTATGATGTTCTGGATGAAAAAATTAAAAACTCACCCAAACCTATTTTTCCTATCTTACCTTCGATTATCAATGTTGCTGAGGAAATCAAGCATTTTATTTCAAAAGGACATGTAGCCTTTTTTGATGAAGTTACTTTTGGTAATGCCCTGGCAAAAGTTGTCAATACATCTGGACCTTTTGACCAAAATAAAGAAAAAGTCAAAGTTAACGCAGATCTTATAAGGCAGCTTATATCAGAAAGTAGCAATGGGTATATGTCTCCTGATAAAGTAAGCCGGCTTCTTGAAGGAGCAGGAATTCCCCTTGTACCGGAGAAAATAGTCAATAATCTCGAGGATGCCGTCATAGCAGGGGAGGAACTGGGGTATCCTGTTGTTGCAAAGGTAATTGGACCTGTACATAAATCGGATGTGGGAGGTGTTGTTACGGATATTAAGAATCAAGATGAGCTAAATCAAGTCTTTCAACGCCTTATTAAAATTTCCGGTGCTTCAGGAATACTCATTCAACCAATGCTGGAAGGATTTGAATTATTTGCAGGATTGAAGAAGGAAAAACAGTTTGGGCATCTGTTAATGTTTGGGCTTGGGGGAATTTTTATTGAGATCTTCAAAGATGTGAAAACCCTGTTATGCCCGGCCTCTAAAAATGAAGTTCTTCATTTGATAGATGACTTAAAGTCTAAGAAAATATTCGAAGGTGCACGAGGTAAAAAAGGAATCAGTAAAGAACATTTTGCCGACATTATAGTCAGGTTATCCGCTCTGGCTGAAATTGCTCCTGAAATCGAAGAAATGGACATCAATCCGTTTATAGCCAGCGAGGATAAAATTATTGCGGTAGATGCAAGGATTAAACTCAATAAGGATTTATAATTTCCAGGTTATTTAGAGGTATATTTTAAATATCACAATACCAGCATAATAGCTGTTAAATAGTTACCCCACCCAGAGGATTTCATTTTCACAGTCAGCAGGAATATTTTAACTTGCAGTAAAATAAATATTCAAAATGTCTATTTCAACGAAAGGAGGAGACCGGGGAAAAACCGGATTATGGAGCGGTGAAAGAATATGGAAAGATGATTTAAGGGTGGAAAGCTATGGTACTATAGACGAGCTCAATTCTTTTATTGGAGAAGCCAAGCATTATGTTATTCAATCAAATCATGAACTGTACGAGTTACTGGAAAAAATTCAGAGGGATTTATTCAGAGTTGGAGGTTTGCTGGCTTCCAAATCGAAAAAATATGTTGAAGATTTAACTCCAGAAGATATTGATTTTTTAACCCGGTGGGTACATAAATTAGAAGAACAGGTTGAACTTAGTGGTTTTGTAATTCCGGGAAACACACTTGCTTCTGCAAAACTTGATATATGCCGTACTGTAACCCGCAGAGCCGAACGTATTGTTGTTAAGTTAAGTCGAAGCGAAGAAATAGATAATCTTGTAGTTCAGTATCTTAATCGCCTGTCAGACCTGTTGTATATCATGGCTCGATTTCTTGAGTCAAAAGAAGGGAAAATACAACCCAAATAAATGGCATAAAGCCATGAACAAAAAATCAGAAGAATATATTGAAAAACTTATTGAACAGGGCGAGGGTCAACATCTTGATTTTAAATATAATATTTCAGATTCAAAAAAAATTGCCCGTTCTCTTGCGGCATTTGCCAATACAGATGGAGGCATTCTTCTAATTGGTGTCAAGGACAATGGGCATATTGCCGGTGTTATTAAGGAAGAAGAAATATATATGCTGGAGGCAGCATCTGAATTTTATTGCAAACCTCCTGTTGAGCTTATTGTCCGAGATTGGAAAGTTTCTGGCAAAACTGTCGTGGAGGCCCGTGTAGAATCATCACCATTAAAACCTCATTATGCCATGTCGTCAAAAGGTGAATGGGTTACATATTTAAGAATAAAGGATAAGGACATTGCTGCCAACAGAATTATTACTGAGGTTATGGAAAAAAGAAAGAAAGGTATTCCTGTGGTTGTAAAGTATAAAAAGCAGGAAGCTCTTTT
>CAYNBC010000272.1:0-3252 GCA_964395255.1 uncultured Sphingobacteriales bacterium
TGAGCTAAGAAAAATACTGGTGAACGAAGTTATTGAAGTTTACCGCTCCGAATATCCCTACGTGCCTGTTACGGTCATCAAAAATCAAGGCCGAAAATGAATTCTCTTCCTTAATGCGCTTTCAAGCTCTTCAATTTGAATTCTGTCATCCAGCATAAGCTGGTTTTGGGCAGGTTCAGTGGTTTTTTCCAATTGCCAGTCTTTTTGATATATTTTTTTCAAATAGCAACCCAGTTCGTAAAGGTTTAATCCTCTGTTTGCATTCACCTGGTAAATACCGGGTTTGGCATTCATCCTTTCAGTCAGGACACGAACCGTATCTTCTACAAAAGAACAGGAAGGTAAAAATTGGTCTGACAACATAACTTTACCCTTTCTTTGTTGCTCTTCATCAAATTGGTAAAGCATACAGTTTTTTCCATCACCATTGATTTGCCATCCCAGCCTTACAATTACAGTATTCGGATTTTGTTTGAGGCACTGTTCTTCGGCTTTTCTTTTTTCGTAACCATAACCCGATTGAGCCAGGGGTTCAGTATCGGGATAAAAGGGGCCTTGCTGGAAAATATCAAAAACCATGGCCGAAGAAATAAAGATAAATCGAATTCCATGAATGCGACAAATCCAGGCAAGCTCCGATGTCCAGTGGTAGTTGACAAGCCAGCTATCCCGTCTTTCTCTTTCATCCCAGGATGTTATGGCAGCCAGATGGTAAAAGACTTCGGGTTTATAAAAAGTTATATATTTCTCCATATCATGGTAATTGGAAATATTAACCTCATGCCTGTTCCATTTGATAATTTCAAAACCTTGGTTGACAAGATATTTTACCAGCGGACGCCCAATGGTACCGCCCGCACCGCTAATCATGATACGGTTCATAATGCAGCATGGATTATTTCTGTATCGTAACCGCAATGACGACAAATTCCTTTGTCACCAAGCCCCTTTACAGAAGTAAAATAGCCTGTTCGTTTTATAAGCAGAGCTCCACAACCCGGGCAATATGTATTTTGCCCAAAAGGAGTAATCATGTTCCCCAGATATACATAGGAGAGTTCTTTCGTAGCTATTTCATAGAATTTTTCAAGCGTTTTGACGGGAGTAGCTTCATGGGATAGTTTGTAGTGGGGGAAATATCTTGACAGATGTAAAACGGTTTTGCTTCCGCATTCCCCGGAAATCCATTTAACAAGATTTTGAAATTCATCAACCCTATCGTTCAGCCCCGTCACAACAAGATGGGTGATTTCAAGATACGCATCACTGCGGGCTATAGTACGGATAGTTTCGAGAACAGCTTTTAACGAACCACCTGTTATTTTTTTATAAAAATCATTGTTAAATGCTTTTAAATCAATATTGAAGGCATCTATCACATAGAGTAAGTCCTGTAAAGGTTCAGGCATATAAAAGCCATTACTAACCATGATATTTTTCAACCCTGCTTCTTTAAACACTTCAGCCGTTTCCAGTACAAATTCAAAATTGATATAGGGTTCATTGTATGTATAAGCAATTCCGATATTACCCGTTTCCGAACGGGCATAATCCAGCAGTTGTACAGATGTAACATCTTTTAAGCGAATGAGTTCATTATAATTTGACTGGGAAATTTCCCAGTTTTGACAAAAATCGCATCGAAAATTGCATCCTACCGAACCGATGGATAAAACCGGTCTTCCGGGATAGAAATGATAAAGGGGTTTTTTTTCAATAGGGTCGAAAGCTAGTGAGCAAATCTTACCATATGTTTTATTAACCAGTTTGCCATTCTCATTGACCCTTACCCTGCAAATTCCTGCTTTTCCTTCTTTAATCCTGCACTGGTGGGGACATAAAAGGCATTGTACACTTCCGTTGTCGAGTATCTGATAGTGTAAGCATTTCATATTAACGAATAATCAAAAGGGAACCGTTTTTTTCATATTGCTGGTAGTTGGTGCCACTTACAAAAATGTGGTAATAATAAGCACCCGGAGGACACTTTTTACCTTTGAATGTTCCATCCCATCGAAAATGGATATCGTTCGAGCGGAATACTTCTTCTCCCCAGCGATTATAAATAGCAATCTGTAGTGTTTTGATGTATTTTCCTTTTACTTCAAAATAGTCATTCAACCCATCATCATTGGGACTGAAAGAATTGGGAATCCATACAAGCAATGGCAATGAATTGCAGACAACATTGCTCACGCTCTGTGTTCCTTTATCTTTCTCAAAAGCAATAACCCGATAACAATATTCATCCATTAATTCATTGTTGACATCATCGGTAAATTCAAGTGTATTGGAATCGGATTGCCCGAGATAATTGAACGAACCACTATTTAAATCCTTAAGCTGAATCTCGTAATAATCAACGCCCTCCGGCCAGCCTTCATAAGAAGTCCAGAACAGATGAGGCGGATCTGTATCCGGAGATACTTTCAACAATATGTTTTTACCTGTATTACTTTCAGGACTTACATAGGAGCAACTATCCACTGCCCTGACCCGGAAATAATAGGTTTCAGCATCCACATCCAGTTTGTCATATTTATAACTATGCTTGAAAGATGAAACTTTGTCAACAAGAGAATAAGCCTGCCCATCGGAAGAACTTTCAATCCGATAATAATCAATGGAACCTCTGGTTGAAGGTAACCAATCCACTCTTACCCATAGATCATCCTCAACAGTAGCTGCAATAAGATAAGGAGCATCCGGATGAGGACTTACCTTTAATGCAGTATCAAACGCATTTTTACAATTTTTGTCTGAACTGACGGTTAAACGAACATGATACACGCCTGGGGATGAATAAAAATGAACCGGATTTTTCTGAATCGAAGAATTGGAATCCCCGAAATCCCAGTAATAGGATTTTATTTTTCCAGGAGGATCAATTAAGGTTTTATCCTTGAACTGGGTGGACGATTCCAGGCAAGGAGTACCAAAAGTAAAGTGCACTTCCGGCTCAGGATAAACTTCAACCTGCTGGACAAAAGAATCAACACAACCCAGTGAAGAATAGGCTTTTAAAACCACAGCATAGGTACCACTTGTTTTATAGATGTGTTGGGCATTTTTGCCCTGAAATTGCGTTCCGTCATCAAAATTCCACTGGTAATTGGAAATAACTCCTTCAGGAATCGTGGATTCATCAGTAAAAACAAATAAATTGCTATCCAGACACATACCTGACCTATTCACCCTGAACGAAGCCTCAGGATTGGGTAATACCGAAACGAATTTTACAATACTGTCTTT
>CAYNBC010000273.1:0-3214 GCA_964395255.1 uncultured Sphingobacteriales bacterium
ATTTGGGGTATTGACCTTGTATGGCATTTTGTGGATATGGTGATTACTTTTATGACAATACCCAACCTGATTGCATTGATTTTACTTGCCCCGGTTGTAGTTAACGAAACCAAAAATTACTTTGAAGCCATGAAACAAAATAAACTTAATTGATAATCCATGAATCGAAGTATCCGCAAGCTTCTTCCTGGGATTATTTTTTTATGTATTTCCACACAGGCTTATTCAGGGATCAATAATTCTGTAGATACCTTGAGTATAGGGGAAAAAATAAACAATGCTTTTGTTCCTCTGGTTGAAAAGCTGGGTGAAATACTGTTTTTTGACCCATTTAGTGCCATCGGGATTTATGACCCCATAGTTTACGACAAAGGGGGAAATCCTGTGATAGATGATAACGGGGAACCTGTAAAAGCACCTCTGAAATTAATTGTTGTGTGGCTCATTTTAACCGGGCTGATTTTAAGTGTGTACATGAAGTTTATCAATTTCAGAGGATTCAAACATGCCATCGAACTGGTAAGAGGAAAATATGATAAACCGGACGACAAAGGAGAGGTAACACATTTTCAGGCATTAACTACTGCACTTTCAGCTACCGTTGGAATGGGAAATATTGCAGGCGTAGCGCTTGCAGTGGGTATTGGTGGTCCTGGCGCAACTCTATGGATGATAATGGCTGGCATCCTGGGTATGGCTTCCAAATTTACTGAATGTACGCTGGGTGTTAAATACAGGGTTATTGACAAAAATAACCGGCTTTCTGGGGGAGCTATGTACTACCTGTCCCGGGGATTAAAAAACAAAGGACTTGGCTGGCTTGGTAAAATCCTCGCATTCTTGTTTGCTGTAATGGTTATTGGTGGCTCACTGGGAGGTGGTAATATGCTTCAATCCAATCAGGCATTTGCTCAGTTTACTTTATTTTTTCCGGAATTTAAAAACGGAGGTTTTTATTATGGGTTGGTCATGGCTTTTCTGGTGGGAATGGTTATCATCGGAGGAATTAAAAGCATTGCCCGGGTAACAAAAAGAATAGTTCCTTTTATGGCTGTTCTCTATGTGCTGGCTTCTCTTATTGTAATTTTTGTAAATATACAACATATAGATGATGCCTTTCTGGCAATCTGGAAAGGTGCTTTTCAGCCCGATGCATTAAAAGGAGGATTTATCGGTGTATTAATTTTTGGTTTTCAACGAGGGGCATTTTCAAATGAAGCGGGTGTGGGTTCGGCTTCCATTGCGCATTCAACTGCCCGTACCAATTACCCTGTTCGTGAAGGATTGGTGGCTTTACTCGAGCCTTTTGTAGATACGGTAGTTATTTGTACCATGACTGCCCTTGTCATTATTTTTAGCGGGATTTATCAAAATCCGGGGGATTTGAAAGGTGTTCAGTTAACATCTGCTGCCTATGAAACTGTATTGCCCTGGTTTCCTTATGTGTTGTTGGTGGCTGTTACTTTATTTGCATTTTCCACTATGGTGTCATGGTCTTATTATGGTTTAAAAGGTTTTGATTATTTGTTTGGTTATTATGGTGAAAAATGGTTGGGTAGCAGAAAATATACCGACCTGATATTTAACCTGATTTTTCTGTTTTGTGTTGTAGTAGGTGCTTCATCAGGTATTTATGCCGTTATGGACTTTTCGGATATGATGGTTCTTTGTATGGCTTTTCCCAATGTTATTGGATTGATGATTCTTGCCCCTGAAGTTAAAAGAGATTTAAAAAATTACTGGCAGATGATGTTTGGCAAAAGATATTGAACTTTTTGTGTTTTATGTATGCATGAGAAACTATTATTTTTGAGCTTTAAAAATTGAATTGAATATTATGACAGTAACATCAAGGGAGGGATTTACTTCAAAAATCGGAATTATTGCAGCTGCTGCTGGATCAGCCATTGGACTGGGAAATATCTGGCGTTTTCCATATGTTACAGGGCAGGATGGAGGAGCTGCTTTTTTACTGGTTTATTTGCTTTTTGTGATATTAATCGGAGTACCTGTAATGCTATCCGAGTTTGTTATTGGAAGAAGAGCTCAGCGAAATCCCTATGGAGCTTTTAAAGCGCTGGCTCCAGGTAAACCCTGGTTTTTAATTGGAATCATGGGTATAGTTGCCGCTTTTACTATTCTTGCATTTTATTCCACAGTAGCCGGCTGGACGCTGGAATATATTCGACTTTCCCTGATTAATGGTTTTAAAAACAAAAGTACAGAAGAAATCAACTTGATATTTACTCAATTTATGCAAAATGGGTTGCAACCTGTTATCTGGCAGCTTGTTTTTATGTTTTTAACAGCTTTTATTGTATACCGGGGTATTCAAAAAGGAATTGAAAAATATACGAAAATCCTGATGCCAATTTTATTTTTAATTATCGTTATTATTTGTATTCGGTCGGTAACGCTGCCGGGCTCAGGCGAGGGTATTAAATTTCTTTTCCGGCCGGACTTTTCAAAATTAAATGCCAATGTGATACTGGAGGCACTGGGTCAGTCGTTCTTTTCACTCAGTATTGGCATGGGCACCCTGATAACTTATGGTTCCTATATTTCAAGAAAGGAAAATTTACCACAGACAGCTTTTACAGTTTCCATGGCTGATACATTGATTGCTGTTCTTGCCGGTGTGGCTATTTTCCCTGCAGTTTTTGCTTTTCATATTCAGCCAACAGAAGGTCCGGGACTGGTATTTGTTACTTTGCCGGGTATATTCCAGTCTATGCCAGGTGGCTATATATGGGCATTGATGTTTTTTATCCTTCTTTCCATAGCAGCTTTGACTTCAACAATTTCGGTACTTGAAGTGGTAGTGGCTTTTTTAAGTGAGGAATACAAATTAACCCGTAGAAAAGCTACTATCATTTCCTCACTGGCTATCAGTGCCCTGGGAGTTATTTGTACCCTTTCACAAATGGAAGCATCGGTTTTTAAGATTGCCGGAAAAGATATTTTTGGTATTCTTGAATACCTTTCTGCCAACATTTTACTTCCTCTCGGAGGATTTTTTATCGTTCTTTTTGTAGGATGGTTTTTAGGTAAAAAAAATGTTCAGGAGGAAATAACAAGTGGTGGGCTGTTAAAAGGTTCTATTTTGCCCGTTTATCTTTTTATCATACGAGTTCTTGCCCCCATAGCTATTATTTTTGTGTTTTTAAATGGTCTGGGATTATTTGATTAGAGTTTGATTGATAAACTTAAAGAT
>CAYNBC010000274.1:0-3206 GCA_964395255.1 uncultured Sphingobacteriales bacterium
ATACTGGGAGATATTCATGAAGATTATATCAGTTTACAGGAAGCTCTTGCAAAAGCCTTTCAAAACTGTGATTTGTTCATTTGTACAGGTGATATTGTTGGCTATAACCCACTTTCCTATTTTTTTGAAGAAAGGGATGCCAATCGCGTAATTCAATTATGCAAAGAAAATTTTCATCATGCTGTAAAAGGTAATCATGATTTGTTTGCGTTAAAAAAATTGCCTGAAAATCTGATTGGGTTTGAGTTTCCTGCCAACTGGTATCAACTGACGCCCGAAGAAAAGGAAAAAATTTCAGGTGGACAGGTGTGGATTTATGAACCTTTTGAACTACCTGCTAATTTGTCTCCTGAATTCGATAACTATTTAAGGAATTTACCCGAATGGAAATGTTTTGGGATTGAAAACAGGAGGGTTTTAGTTACGCATTTTTTGTTTCCGGATATCACAGGTTGCCTGACATTCAGACCTGAGATACTTTCAGACTTAAACAATCATTTTCAATTTATGAATTCAAAAGGTGCTGATATTTCATTTTCAGGTCATGGGCATATTGAGGGTGTTATCATGGCGACACAAAAACGAATTTATCATTATCCTTTCGGAAAATTTGAAATTCCTGACGAACCCTGCTGGATTTGTGGCCCGGCCATAGCAAGAACACGAAAAAAAAGCGGATTTATGATCTGGGATACAAAGTCACGCCAGCTTGAGGTTGTTCAACTCAAATAAATTTTTAAAATTTCTGAACATATTTCCTCACTTACTGAACACCATTCTATGAAATTCCCATCCGAATCATGCATATGATTCAGGCTTCTTTCCCAGGCAGCAGGAGTGGGCTCTTTTAACCAAACTCCCAATTTATACTTCTCCAGTTCTGAAGCATTTACGATTTGTTCGATATGATTTTTCACAGGTATTACAGCTACCTTACAGCCATAATATAGAGCCTCACAAACAGATTCAAAACCCGATGTTCCGATGAAAAACCGGGAAGCTGAAAGTTTTGAAAGGAATTGGCTTCTGGATAGTGAATGAAAAAATAAATCCTGACCGCCAACCTTTTCCTCTCCATGCCGGAAAACATGAATACTATATTGAGGAAAATGTTTTTTCCATTCCAGAGCAAGATTATCCAGAAATGGATATAAGAAATACATGGTCAAATCTATATCCTTTGTATCTGGATGACTTTCAATATCTATCAAAGGAGGAATTATATTTAATTTTCCTTCACTGTCTAAGGGAGCAAAATTAGGTGCCAGAATGCGTTCACTTCCAAATGTGGCAAGGCGGTTTATCCATATCAATTCTCGGGTTTGCATGGCTGAAAGCTCAGAAGGAAATTTAAATTGGCTGTGAAAGTAAATGTATTGATGGGCTATACTGATTACAGGGGTTGGATTCTGATAAAGTAGTTTCCAGCTACCGCACATTAAATCGTGAAAATTCAATATTAAATCGGGCTGTAAGAATTTAATGAAACTGTTAATATTTCGAATTTCGTTGAGAAAAGACGGTATTCTGAGCAGGTTGTAAATAAAAGAGGAAAAAAGATTTACTGAATTGTTGTGTTTTGAAATAACCAGTGTTGGGCTCTTCAGGATGGAAAATTCAATTCCATAATTTTTAAAAAAGGATGTTACATAGGATGGTGGCCTGGTCCCACTGATAAATACATGCCTGGGAATCATATGATGACGGAGTAATAGTTTTGTCATTTTAATGGCCTGTGTAAAATGGCCCCGGCCTTCACCCTGTATAAAAAAGATGACTTTTTTAGAGGTTTTCATTTCCCTGTACGGGATTTAAATATTTCGTAAAGCAAAATTCCGGCAGCTACAGATACATTGAGCGAGTCAAGCTTACCTGTACCTGGTATGGCTATAATTTTATCACTGATTTTCAGGAGTTCGGTAGAAATCCCTTTATGTTCCGAACCCATAATCAAGCATAATGGTTCGTCCAGCTTGATTTCTTTTGAGATAGGTTGACCTTTTTCCGTAGCAGCATAAATTTTTAAACCGCTATGCTTCAATACACCCAAGTCTTTGAGAGGAGAATGTAACCGGCACAACTTTAATTTGAGCAAGGCGCCAGAGGAAGCTTTTACAGCTTCGTCATTAATGAGGGCTGAATGGTTGGATGGAAAAGCTACAGCATGTACTCCGAAATAATAAGCAGAGCGGCAAATTGCCCCCATGTTGCGTACATCTGTAATTTTATCAAGATAAAGAATAAAGGGAGAATTTCCGGATTCATAAATCTGCTGGATAATTTCTTCCAGAGGGTGAAAAGAAACGGGAGATATCCATGCAACTATACCCTGATGATTTTTTCCAAATTTGTTCAGAAATTCTGATGGAACTTCTTTTACAGGAATTTTCCTTTCCCTGGCACGGTTAATAAGCTGATGAATTTCCCCTGATTTTTTTTGCCGGGCAATCCATATTTTTTGTATCTCCAGGCCGCTTTCCATAGCTTCTTCCAGTGGATGAACCCCTTTTATAATATTGTTGTTTGAACTCATGAAGTAATAAACTAAATTTGGAATTTGTTCAAATTTCGTAAATAATCAGAGATTTGATAAAAGTTGCCATACTGAGCGATACTCACGGATATCTACCTGGAGAATTTCTGGCACATATTAATCAGTGTGATGAAATATGGCATGCAGGTGATTGGGGGGATATTGTTGTTTACGACACCCTTGCCCAGACAAAAAAAACAATCAGAGGGGTTTATGGTAATATCGATGGCAGGGATTTAAGAATTATTTTCCCCGAGGAGCAGCATTTTAGTGTTGAGGGGATGTCCGTTTTTATGAAACATATAGGAGGTTATCCGGGACGATACGCCCCTGGGGTAAAACAAAAATTGAAAGAACTCAAACCACATTTGTTTATCTCGGGACATTCCCACATTCTCAAAATATTACCCGATAAGGAATTAAACCTGCTGCATATCAATCCTGGAGCTGCAGGCCGGTTTGGAATTCATAAAGTAAAAACCCTCGTATTGGCTGATATCGAGGGTGGAGTTATTAAAGATTTAAAAGTTGTAGAAGTGAATTAAAGTATTTATCTCCGGATGGGACGATTTCCCTGTCTTTTTTTGATTTCTTCAAGCAGCTGTTGTTTGAATAATCTTTCGGCTCTGTCAATTTTAAAGATTTTTTCGTAGGGTAATACACCCTGAAGATC
>CAYNBC010000275.1:0-3198 GCA_964395255.1 uncultured Sphingobacteriales bacterium
AAAGTGGTAGCCATGCAGGGACGGTTTCATTATTATGAAGGCTACTCTTTTCAGGAAATTACTTTTCCTGTAAGGGTCATGAAATTTCTGGGTATAGAAATTTTATTTGTTTCCAATGCTTGCGGTTCGGTAAATCCTGAAATGAAAACCCGTGACATTATGATTATTAACGACCATATCAACCTGCTGGGTGGAAATCCGTTGAGAGGCAAAAATTATGATGAACTGGGGCCACGCTTCCCGGACATGGCAGAAGCCTACGACCGTAAGCTTATCATCAAAGCACTTGAAATTGTTAAAAAACTTGATTTTAAAGATATTAAAGTACATACTGGTGTGTATGCCAGTGTACAAGGGCCTAATCTTGAAACCAGAGCCGAATATCGTTATTTAAGAATCATTGGCGCTGATGTTGTTGGCATGTCTACCATTCCCGAAGTTATAGTTGCCCGCCATATGGGACTTCGTGTTTTTGCAATTTCCGTTATCACAGATGAAGGTTTCCATGATTATCTTGAGCCGGTTTCTCTTGAGGATGTACTTGAAGCAGCCCGATATACCGAACCCAAAATGACAGCCATTTTAAAAGAATTGATTTCATCGCTTTAAATGAATGCTTCTGCATTGTATAAAATCCTCATCATTGTTTCTTTCTCATGTATTGTTCAAAATTCGTTGGGTATCAATTTAAGTGATACATTTATCATCCGCACTCTCTATGAAAATTCAGACCGCTTTATCCAGACAGGGGAATTTAAAAATTGGCCTGATACTTCACTAACCGGCTTCCATCAATATGACCCTACTCAATTTGTTTCAAATTTTTACCGCAACAACGGTGGAATTCCATCACAGTCACGGGCCATCATATTTTTGCCGGAAACAAATCCATTTTTTTCAACAGGGCTTAACTTTTTTACGCCTTATTTGAGAGGAGATAAAGCTTCAAAAGTGTTCAATACTACCACTCCCTATTTTGATTTTAATTATGTGCAGGGCAGCGTTGAAATGCAACAATTTAATGCCATCCACAGCCGCAATATAAATCCTTTCCTGAACTACACAATTGATTACCAATCTTACTTGCAGCAAGGTTTTTATTTACGCCAGAAAAGTAAAATCAAAGATCTTGATATCAATCTATCTTATTTTCGTCCCGACAGTCTGTTCCGAATAGTAGGTCTCTACAGATTTGAAAGAGTATATCATGAAGAAAATGGAGGTATCGTTCAGGATAGTCTTTTCGTTCAATTTTCAAATCAGGCAAGGTTGGGCTCTGATGTTTATCTTTCAGATGCTTCTGCCAGGTATCAGCGGCATTCGGGGCTTATAAATTTGTATGCCAATGCAGGATTACTATCAAAAGATAGTGCAAAGCACACTTCGCCTTTATCTTTATTTTACACTGTTCGTTATTCTTCCGGTAAATATTCTTATAACGACCCTTCGCCATCTGCCACCTATTACCGGTATTTTTATTACGACTCTTCATCAACCAGGGATAGTATTCTTCTATTGAATTTGGGACAAAAAATTCTTTTAAGCCTGCATCCTTCCCGTAATGAGTACAACGACCTGTTTGTCGGCACTGAACTGAATAATTACCATTATTTTCAAAATGATTTTGATTCAGTTTTTTATGACTGGTCGTTCAATGCCGGTGGAAAATTTTTTTTAAACCCTTTTGCTGTAAAGTTATTTTCCCGATATCTTTTAAATGGATATAGCAAGGGTAGTTTTTATGTTTCCCTGTGTAGCGATTACCCATTGAACAATATAACAAAGCTCTTTCTTCAATTTCAATCACTGAAAAGAAATCCCGGCATGATATACTCCCTCCTCCATTCCAATCATCTTTACTGGGATACAACATGGGCTCCGGTTAATAGCAACTCATTTCAGCTTGGTTTCAGGCATTCATCTCCCGACATGTTTTTCTCTTTGGAATATTTTCGTCTTAAAAATTATCTCTACTTTGACAAAAACATCCAGCCCAGACAGATTGATAAATCTTTTGCCTTTTTAAAACTTCATTTCGGGTCATCTTTTTACTCCAGGCACTTTGGCCTTGATATTCAAGGTGCCTATCAGTATAGCCCCTTCCTATTCGAACTGGGCTTGCCAGAATGGGCAATCAACACAAATATTTATTTTAAAGGGAAGCTTTTTAATAATAAGCTGGAATTTTATTCAGGAGTTGATATACGAATCCAACAAGCCTATTATCCGCTATCATATATGGCTCCTTTTGGTCTTTATTATATTCAACGGGATTTTGAAATGCCCGTTTATCCCATTGCTGATATATGGTTAAGCACACAGGTAAAAAGAATGAGAGCTTTTGTTAAATTTGAGCATATTAACTATGGTTTTCCGGGAAATGTATTGTTTATTCGTCCGCATTACCCCTTTGATCCCAGAACCCTCCGCCTGGGCTTAAACTGGATGTTTTATGAATAAACTCATTTCAACATTAATTATTCTTTTCCTGACCACAGGTTTAAATGGCCAGAAGTTGCGGTATTTGAGTTTTCAAGCAGGCGGAACATTTTATGGCATCATGGATGAAGCATTCTCGCCAGTCAGATATTATGGGCCGGGCATGCTGTTCAACCTGGGATACCGTAAATTCAGCCCTTCTAAAATTACCAGGGTGAATACAACTTTTTCCACCGGATTAATAAGTCCATCGACCCAGTTTTTAAATCACTTTGCCAATGCCAATCGACTTGATTTTTCTTTTAACTGCATGGCAAAAAAATATACTCCAGAAGAAAGCCCATTGAGTCTGTCTGCAGGCGGAGGTTTTCGTTCCAGTACCTGGATATTTTTCAATTCTCATTTAAACAACAGTTCTGTAATATATGCCTCTTTTAACAGCTTGTATATTTCCGCAGCTGCCATATTAGAATTTCCTTTTGGCCACAGAATGTTCAGGTTTAGCTATACTGCAAGTCTGGAACCTGCAAGCTGGGTTTTCAGACCCAATTATATCAGGGTTCTGGATTTCCTGGACCCCCGCCTGAACGAAGCCAGAGAAATATTCAAACTTTCCGGGCCCTACTTTTTAGGTAAATTTATAGGTTACAGCTGGGAATCCTCGCTCATGTATGTAATATCCAATAAAAATGCCTTTGAATTGTCTTACCACTGGGATTTCTACCACTTATCACCATCATCTTACTCCCTCTCTTATGC
>CAYNBC010000276.1:0-3197 GCA_964395255.1 uncultured Sphingobacteriales bacterium
CAGTAGATAAATGTATCTTTTGCATAAATGGAAAGTAAATAATAGTTATTTGTATTTTCCGGGTCATGTATGCGAATGCTGAGAGTACCTTTCAAATTACCATAAGCTTTTTTCATAAATGGGTCATAGTAAGTGAAAGAGTCTTTTATACTTCCTTTCACCTGAAGAATTTCAACCCTGTCAGGAACAGTACATTCGGCTTCTACATCCGGCAATGGAGCGGCTTTCACCTTAATGGAGTAAGTATGTCCGGGTTCAGGAAGTAATCCACCCCAGGTATAAAAACCTTTTTCCTGTCCGTGTGTGGCACGAAACAGTTTGTTACCTGCTTCATACACATCAACAAGAGCATTGTTGAGGTACTCGGTTTCGGCATTGTCAAGCACGCTTAAACTTTTGCTCACCTGAAACGACCATGCACTGTCGGGTGAAATAAATCCATAAACAACAATCTGTGGCTTGATGATGGGAAAATCGTTTATTTCCTCTGTGGTTTCGCAGCTCATAAAAAATACAAAAATGACCACAAATATGAAGGCTGCGAGAATCTTTATGGAATGAAGTACTTTCATGGTTAAAATTCAAATTGATAACTTACAGAAGGCAGAAAAGGAAAAATACTGACCCTTCTTAAAGCCCGGTTTCCTCTAGAATCGTAGCCAAAGTAATAAAAGAAAGGGTTTTTCCGGTTGTAAACATTGTAAGCCCCCAGAGCCCAGATACTTTTTCCCCATTTTTTCTGTTTTACTCTGCGAAATGAAATATCCAGACGATGATAGGGTGCCATTCTAAAGCTGTTCTTTTCGTCATACGATTCGATTTCATTATAGTCAAACCAGGGTGAGGGATTATAAATGTCACCCGGCTCGATATATGAATTATATCTGACCGTTGGTAAGGTTAAGGCATTGCCTGTGCCATACACCCATGTAGCTGAAACATCCCACAATTCATCCAATTTTTGCATTACTACTATGGAAATATCATGTCTTCTGTCGTATTTATAAGGATATACTTTTCCGAAATTTATGTCAGGAAACTGCCGGTTGGTCCATGATAAGGTATAACCAATCCAGCCTTTTGTGTTCCCCCATTTTTTTTGAAAAAACAATTCCATACCGTAAGACCATCCCTGACCTGTTGATACTTTCTCTTGCCAATCGGTTTCTGTACTTAAGAAGGTAGCTCCTTCCTTGTATTCAATTAAGTGGTTCATTTTTTTGTAGTAGCCTTCCAGGGTAAATTCAAACTCATCCTTAAGAGTTTTGGCCAGACCCACTGCTATTTGATAGCTTTTTTGAGGTTTTACTTTGTCTGTTGCAGGAACCCATAAGTCCGTGGGTAGTCCTATAGAAGTATTGGTAAGCAGGTGAATATTCTGTTTCATGGATGCCCAGGATACTTTGGCCGACCATCCGCCTCCGAGCAGATATCTTCCGCTTAACCGTGGCTGCAATGAGTGATACGATTTACCATTGACATAGAACAGTGCATAATGTAAACCGATGTTCATTTTGAACAAATCGGTTATCCTGTAATCGTCTTCTGCATAGAGATTCATTTCCCATGCATATACATTTCTGGCTCCCAGAAAAGAATCAATGTTTACAACGCCTGTATTGCTGAAATGATAAGTTGTTGCCCCGGGTTTAAAAGTATGATAAATAATATCACCTCCAAACTTCATGAAATGATTGGGGGCAGGTAAATAATCAAAATCAGCTTTAAATGTCAAATCATCAATGCCTGAAAAATACCGTAGTGAATACACACTAGAAAAAGTGGCTGTATCATTGATTTCAATATTCTCCCTGTAATCCGAAACATCAAATAAATAACGGCTGTAAGTGAATGTGGCATTTCCGAACAGTTTTTCATTAAACTGATGATTATACCTCAATGCCGTAGTAAGATTGCCCCAGCCCAGTCCGGAATTACTCTGCTCCTTGTAAATAACACCGTTATATAAATATTGATAGGGCCTGGTTTTCATGTAAAATTTATCATCTCCTGTATACAGGCTGACATAAATCCTGTCTCTGGGAGTTAATATGAAATTTAATTTTGCATTCAAATCGTAAAAATAATAGCCGGTAGAAGTATACTCGTCCTGCTGGATGAGTCGGATAATAGGTTGAGCCAGATAGTCGGCATATGTCCTTCGGAAAGTAATTAAAAAGGAAGACCTGTTTTTTAGCAGAGGTCCTTCGACCATAAGTTTTGATGCAATGATACCCAGCGAACCGCTACCATGATAAGACTTTAAATTGCCTTCTTTCATGTGAATATCCAGTACTGACGAGAGACGACCCCCGTAACGGGCAGGAAAACCACCTTTGATAAGCTCAACATTTTTAATAGCATCAGCATTGAATATGGAAAAAAAACCGAACAAATGAGAGGCATTGTAAACAGGAGTGCCATCAAGCAAAATAAGATTCTGGTCAGGGCCACCACCTCTGACATAAAATCCGCTGGCTCCCTCAGTGCCTGATTGAACACCCGGTAGCAGTTGCAGAACTTTCAATACATCCGTTTCTCCGAATAAGGCTGGCAGCTCTTTTATTTGTTGTACCGGAATGTTGATAGTGCTCATCCGGCTCATTTCTTCTATCTTCTGTGCTCGTGTGGCTGTTATTTCAACTTCATCCAGTTCAATACTGGATTTCAGCTCAACAATGAGATGCATGTTTCTGTCCAGAAAAAATTTTTTTGTTACAGGTTGATAGCCCACATAACTTATGGCTATTTGGTGAGTATCAGCTGGCAAACTCAGGCTAAAAAATCCATATTCATTGGTAGAAGTTCCTGTTAAACTACGTGGTTCAAAAATATTAGCTCCAATCAATGCTTCCCCTGAAGATGCATCTTTTACATAACCGCTGATGGTATAATTCTGTGCCATCAAAGTGGTAAAAAATGAAATAAAAAACAATAAAGCGGTCAACCGCATTTTAAACATGTCAAAGTATGATTTAATTAGAATTCAATTTTAAGAAAAATTCCTTTCAGCAGACGATATTAACCTTTTTAAAAAAGAATTATTTCATCCGTTATGCCGGCTGTTTCTTTCCAACGAAAAACGATTATGGTGCATGAACCAAAAGATTACTTCGTCTTGCCGGAGGTTGTCCTTGTAATGACGGTCATTCTTCCTTACTGTCAGCTGTTTCTATCCAGTAATGTAATAACTATGT
>CAYNBC010000277.1:0-2753 GCA_964395255.1 uncultured Sphingobacteriales bacterium
GTTTGATCTGAGGGGAAAAATCAGGGATATTCCGGTCATGTTCAATTTTTTTCTTTAACCATTCAATTTTTTCCGGGCTACGGATATACATGTATTCAACGCCAATGGAACGGCAATAAGTATCTTCAAGATGGGCTATAATGTCCTTTAATTTGGCAGGTCCAATGCCAATTTCGTTACCAGCTTTAAATACAGTTTCCAGATCTGCTTCCTCAAGACCAAAGTTGGTATAATGAAGTGTAGGGGAGTAGGTTCTTCTTTTTCTGACAGGATTGGTTTTCGTGAACAAATGGCCTCGTGTCCGGTAACCATTTATCAGATTAATGACCCTGAACTCTTTGGAAAACAACTCGGTTGATTCTTCCGATTCGTGGAATGTTTGACGGGCAAATTCAAATCCTTCGAAAAATTTTCGCCAGCTTTCTTCAACTTCTTCAGGATTTTTCAGATAAAGTTTATATAACTCATCAATGGTTGAAGCAGCAGCATTGCTTAAATAAGTAAAGTTTTCTTTCATTTTGACCGTTAATGAATCCGGCAATGATAATAACTGCCTGCAAAGATACAAGAATAATACTGTTGTTTTGACAGATTCTAAATTAATTTTAACAGAAAATGAATTGACAGAAAGAATTTGAATAACTGATGAAAAAATGCATAATTTTGCAGCCGGAATTTATTGGAGAGATGGCCGAGTGGTCTAAGGCGCACGCCTGGAGAGCGTGTAATCGCCAAAAGCGATTCGTGGGTTCGAATCCCACTCTCTCCGCCAGGTAATTTTGAGAAGGGCACGGCTCCTCTTATATTTATTATACAAATCCGTTTTACATTTTATCAAACAAACAACTTATCAATCCTTATTTCTGCTTTCTATCTTTTTTATTCAACATCAACACTTCACCGTTGAAATAAATTTAACTTTGTCCCTGACAAGTAATTGAAATGAGGTCTGGTTATATTATCATCGTTTGTTGTCTGGGATTGCTGGCCATGTATGCATGTCAGCCGAAGGAAAAATCAAAGAAAACAGAAGAACAAACAGAAACGGTACAGGATACCAACCAGTTAATAATCCGGGAATTATCAGAAAAAATCAATCGTTCGCCCCGGCAGGCTCAATTGTATTATCAGCGGGCAAGGAAATATTTTAGTATGAACAAAAAACTACTGGCTTTGAAAGATATGCAAAAAGCCACAGAGCTAAATAGCCAGAATCCAATGTATTTCAATTTTTTAGGCAAGATTTACTTTGAGCTCACCGATGTGGAAAAAGCCATTCAGGCCTATGAAAAAAGTCTGTCTATTAATCCGGAAAGCGAAATTCCTTACCTTGAACTGGGACGTATTTATCTGTACATGGCCAAGCCAGTGGAATGTATAGAAAACATTAACAACGCCCTCCGTATCAATAAATATAATGCGGAAGCATATGCTTTAAAGGCATCCTACTACCTGCAAATGAAAGATACTGCCAGAGCTATCAGCAATCTGGTAACATCTCTGGATGTAAACCCCGACTATCTTGATTCTTACATCGACCTGGGATATTTATATGCTTTAAAGAAAGACCCCAGGGCTGAAATATACTATAAAAACGCTTTGAAATTATCACCCGGCAATATTCAGGTCATGTATAATCTGGGTAAGTTTTATCAGGATATGGATAGCATTTCAAAAGCCGAGGCCATGTACCGAAATATTCTGGCTCTGGTCCCTTCGCATAAAAGCGCATCCTACAACCTGGCTTATTTAATGTTTTTGAAGGGGGAGTATAACGAAGCCATAAAATATTTTTCAAAAGCCATAGAAGCCAATCATTTGTATGCCGAGGCATGGCTGGGCCGTGCTCTTTCTTATGAAAAACTGGGTCAAGCCGAAAATGCCATAGAAAATTACAGGCAGGCTTTGAAGCTTGATTCTACCATGGTAGAAGCACGGGAGGCCCTGGAAAGGCTTGAAAATTAATTCAGGAAGATTTTTTCTTTTCCTCTTCCTGCAATTTTTTGTATTTCGTATCTGTAGGTATTATGGAAGACCGATGATATTCTATTTTTTCATCAAACAATTTCCGGTATGTAATATGTCGTTTTGCAAAAGTAGC
This sequence comes from uncultured Sphingobacteriales bacterium, assembly GCA_964395255.1. Taxonomy (GTDB): domain Bacteria; phylum Bacteroidota; class Bacteroidia; order CAILMK01; family JAAYUY01; genus CAYNBC01. The sequence goes on from CAYNBC010000277.1 coordinate 2,102, forward strand.
TCCTACATTTTCGTGTAAAGCTCTCATTTTAGGATTAAAATCACCTACCCAGCTAAGTTCCAACTCGGTATATTCGGGATGATTTTTCATCATTTTGTCCATGTGCCAGAAAATGGCGGATTCAATACCAGACCGCTGAAATTTGGGTATAACACCCATAATCACAATACGTGCCCTTGTGATTTTCCGGTTTTTAAACATCCACAAAAACCGCAATTTGTTGATAAAATGCATTTTACCTTTGAGAGGCTTCAGGATTTGATTGATATCGGGAAACATGATAAGAAAAGCAATGGGCTTATCTTCATGGTAGGCAAACCAGATAAAATCCTCAAGAATAAAAGATTTGGAGTCCCAGAGTTTCTTTTTCAAGTCTTCGACATTGATAGGTGTGAAATTCTCGTGAAACTCCCATGCCTGGCGATAAACTTCCTCAAAATCGTGGATGAATTTATCTGCTTCCTTAAAATTGAAATGCCGGAAAGAATATCCGGGTTTTTTTCTTACCCAGTCGGCAATTTTCCAGAATCTTTCAGGAAAAGGTTTTGTCAGGTCAAGGTGATTGGTTATTTGCTCAAAATAAAATTTAAATCCATAAGCTTCAAAGAGGTCTTTGTAATAAGGCGGGTTATAAGGCATGCCGATACCCGGA
>CAYNBC010000277.1:2763-3188 GCA_964395255.1 uncultured Sphingobacteriales bacterium
GTGTAAAACCTTCGACAAGGAGCCCCCAGAAATTATCGTTTTCGCCAAAATTAATAGGCCCATCCATGGCTTTCATGCCTCTTTCCGCGAGCCAGTCTTTGCATGCATCAAAAAGAGTAAAAGCAGCTTCTTTGTCGTTGATGCATTCAAAAAAACCCATTCCACCTGTAGGCTGGTCAAAGCCATAGGCTTTTTTTTCATTGATAAAAGCAGCTACACGACCTATTAAATGACCTTTATCATCGCGGAGGATAAAGCGGGTAGCCTGGCCGTGAGAGAAAAAAACATTTTGAGAAGGGTCAAAAATAGCTTCGATTTGAGGGTCAGGGGGACAAACCCAGACAGGGTCATTTTTATAGATAATTCTTGCAACATCCAGAAAAGCTTTTCTATCTTTACGCGTTTTAACCTCTTCTAAAATCATC
>CAYNBC010000278.1:0-3159 GCA_964395255.1 uncultured Sphingobacteriales bacterium
AAATCTTACCTTTTGGTATAAAAAGTTGGAAAATGATGAAATCAATATTATTGATGAAATGTATCACCGTAACCTTTACAGGTTGAACAAAAAGACTTACTTTTTCAAAGATGGAAAAGAAATTTCTGGCATTGTAAGAGGCGTAAATGAATCAGGACAATTAATGGTCGAGATAGATAGTCAGATTGTTTTATTTGGGTTTAAAGAAATTGAATGGCTAAGTTATGAAAACATTGATTAAAAACATTGGAAGGCTTTTTCAAGTATACGAACAAGTCCCTTCATTTAAAAAAGGAAAGGAAATGAATGATATTCCTTGTCTGGAACATGCTTTTGTCATTATTCAGGATGGAAAGATTGCTTCTTTTGGAAAAATGAAGGAACTCGAAGATGAAAACTTTGACGAAATCATCGATGCAAGCCACAGAATGGTATTGCCTGCTTACATAGATTGTCACACACATCTTGTATTCCCTGAAACACGGGAGCAGGAATTTGAAATGAAAATAAAGGGAGCTACTTATGAAGAAATTGCAGCAGCGGGCGGAGGAATTTTAAATTCAGCTCAAAAATTAAAGTCTGTTTCGGAAGATGAGCTGTTTGAGAGGTCTTTTAAAAGACTGGGTCAAATTATTAAGCTAGGTACGGGTGCTGTGGAAATTAAAAGTGGATATGGCCTGGATACCGAAGGAGAGCTGAAAATGTTAAGAGTTATCCAGCGAATAAAAGAAAACAGTCCGATTCCTGTAAAGTCTACTTTTTTAGGAGCACATGCGGTTCCAAAAGCTTTTAAGAATGACAGGGCAGGATACATTCGAATGATTATTGATGAAATGCTTCCTGAGATTATATCAAACAAGCTTGCTGAGTATATTGATATCTTTATTGAAAAAGGATTTTTCGATCCTGACGATGCCGCTCGAATACTTGAAAAAGCCATAGCAGCGGGGCTTAAACCACGACTTCATGTCGACCAGTTAAATTCCATAGGTGGGGTGGAAATAGCCAGAAGATTTGGTGCAATAAGTGTTGACCATCTTGAAAATTCTACCGATGAAAGTCTTGAGTTACTGGCACAATCGTCCATTGTACCCGTAGTTTTACCCTCCTGTTCTTTTTATTTGAATATGAAATATGCCCCTGCAAGAAAGATGATAGATAAAGGACTTGGCCTGGCCATTGCCAGTGATTTTAATCCCGGTTCATCTCCATCAGGAAATCTGAATTTTTCAATTTCTCTGGCCTGTATTAAAATGAAGATGTTACCCACGGAAGCCATCAATGCTGTCACTGTAAACGCTGCATATGCGCTTGAAATGCAGGACTCTCTGGGAGCCATCTTTCCGGGTGCTCTGGCCAATCTTATCATGACAGAACCCGGGCACAATCTTTCATTGATTCCTTATTCTTTCGGCAGGCCTGTTATTGAGCAGGTGTTAATTTATGGTGAGAGATTTAATAATAAAATTCTCAATAAAAACTAATATTTTATTTTCGCTGCTTTAAAAAAATCATTATTATGAAACTGATTGAATGTGTGCCGAATTTCAGTGAAGGAAGAAATATGGAGGTAATCGACCAGATTACCAGCGAAATCAAGTCGGTTGAGGGAGTAAAGTTGTTGAATGTTGACCCCGGCTATGCCACCAACAGGACGGTGGTTACTTTTGTTGGGACACCGGATGAAGTAGTGGAAGCTGCATTCAGGGCTATAAAGAAAGCCTCTGAACTCATTGATATGAGTAAGCACCATGGTGCCCATCCTCGTTTTGGAGCTACAGATGTTTGTCCGCTGGTACCTGTTTCCGGCATAAGTATGGAAGAAACAGTGGAATATGCCAGAAAACTGGCAAAAAGGGTTGGTGAAGAACTGGGCATAGGAGTTTATTGTTATGAATATGCAGCTTTCAAGGAAGAAAGAAGAAATCTGGCCAACTGCAGGGCAGGGGAATATGAAGGATTGCCTGAAAAACTTAAAGATCCTAACTGGAAACCTGATTTCGGTCCGGATACATTTAACCCTAAAAGTGGTGTTGTTGCTATAGGTGCACGTGATTTTCTGGTTGCTATAAATTTCAATTTGAATACGACTTCTGTTAGACGAGCTAATGCAATTGCTTTTGATGTGAGAGAAAAAGGCAGGGTATTGCGTGAAGGTGGTAAACTCACAGGTAAAATTCTGACGGATGAAAACGGAAATCCCCTTCGTCAGCCGGGTACCTTAAAAGCCACCAAGGCTATAGGCTGGTATATTGAAGAATATGGAATTGCACAAATATCGATGAATATTACCAATATCAATATCACCCCCATTCATGTTGCTTTTGAGGAAGTATGTAAGAAAGCAGAAGCCCGGGGGGTAAGGGTTACAGGAACTGAAATAGTAGGGCTGGTTCCTCTAAAATCAATGATTGAAGCCGGAAAATATTTCCTGAGAAAGCAAAAAAGAAGCTGTGGTATTTCGGAAAAAGAAATCCTGAAAATTGCCATAAAATCCATGGGGCTCAATGATTTGTATGAATTTAAGCCTGAAGAAAAAATCATCGAATACATGATTGCCGACAGTTAAGAGAAAAAGCTCGTGGATATGAGTGTGCAGGGATTTATTGAGGAGACAGCCTCCGAATCCCCGGCTCCTGGTGGAGGTTCAGTTTCGGCAGCTGTTGGTGCCCTCGGTATTGCACTGGGAACTATGGTAGCAAATCTTTCATCCCATAAGCGCGGTTGGGATGATAGATGGGAGGAATTTTCCAACTGGGCTGAAAAAGGTTATGTCTACATCAATAAACTCAACCGTTTGATTGATGAAGATACACGTGCTTTTAATAAAATAATGGACGCGTTTTCACTCCCCAAATCCAGTGATGAGGAAGTGAAAGCAAGAAACGAAGCCATAAAAAATGCAACTTTTGAGGCTATTCAGGTACCTTTTGATGTGATGAAAAATGCTCTGGCTTCCATGGAGGTTATCAAAGCTATGGCTGAAACAGGGAACCCCAATTCTGTTTCAGATGCCGGAGTGGGTGCATTATGTGCCCTGACAGCTGTACGCGGTGCTCACTTGAATGTAAAAATTAATGCAGCCTCCTACAAAGATCTTCCTGAACAGCTGTCAGGGCACATAATGCACCCACTCCGGCATCTGAAACAGAATTGGGG
>CAYNBC010000279.1:0-3099 GCA_964395255.1 uncultured Sphingobacteriales bacterium
CAATATACCAGCGGAATTAAGAATATGTCTGCGAGGTTTGCAGGATAATTCATGGGCCAGTTCCCTGTACATGTTTTCAAATCTTTCCACCTGTGTGTGTGTGAAGCTATCATCTTCGGCTTGTTCGGAGGAGGCAAGATGGCTGAATACCGTTTCCACCTTAATTTTTTTGTTATTAGCAAGCAGTTGAATAGCTCCGGGCAGGTTTTTTTTCTCAATACCCAGCCGGTGCATACCCGTGTCAAGCTTGAGATGAATTTTTATACTTTGATTTGTTTCAGAGCTCCTGGTGAAATCATCAAGCTTTTGAAGTAATTCCAGACTGTAAATTTCGGGTTCCAGTTCGTATTCATAACAAAGGCTGAAGTCAGCAGGAGTAGGGCTCATTACCATTACAGGCAGGTTGATACCATTTTTTCGCAGGTGAATACCTTCATCGGTATAAGCCACTGCCAGATAATCGACATGATGATATTCGAGAAAAGAGGCAATTTCATGGCTTCCACTACCATAGGAGAAAGCTTTGACCATGGCCATAACGGCAGTTTCAGGTTTCAGATGTTTCCTGTATGCCTGAAGATTGTGTTTCAATGCTTCAAGGTTGATTTCGAGAATGGTTTTATGAGTTCGGGCAGACAGTTTTTCGACCACTCGTTCCAGTTTGAAAGCACGAGCTCCTTTTACAAGTATAGCTTCCGACTGGTATTTACCTGCTTCAAAATGTTTAAGTAAATGGGCTGTGTCCTTATAAAATTCGGCATTTTCCGGAAATAAATGACTGAATTTTGATAAGGAAGGTCCTATTCCCGTAAAAGAAATATCATGTTTCTGAATTAGGTCGGCAACTTTATGATAAAGTTCTTCTTCCGACATCCCGCTCTGAAGCATATCCGACAGAATGATACGTTTCCTTTTTCTGCTGTTTTGTTGCATCAGGTAATCGAGTGCATTGGAAAAAGAATTTAAATCATTGTTATAACAGTCGCTGATAATCAGACAATTATTTTCGCCATGAATCATTTGCAGGCGCATCTCAACTGGACTCAGCGTGTTAACTGTTTCCTGAATTTCCTCAGGACTGAAATTGAAATCCAGTGCCAGAGTAATAATCAGAGTGAGGTTTTCCAGTGAGGCGTTATCGGTAAAAGGTGCCTTAAAACTGAGTTTTTTACCCTGATAAAAACCTTCGATAATGGAAGAATCTTTTAACCTCTTTACTTTGACCTGGTTCAGCAGGCCGTCTTTGTTGTTGCTCCATTTGACGGGAATGAGTTCACGGGTAAAAAACTGACCATCCAGGAGCTGGTGAAGTGTTTTTTCAATAAGGGGCTGATGTCCGGGATAATAGAGCTTGCTTGCATGTTTAAAAAGGGTCAGTTTTTCCTTGAGCTTGTCCTCCAGACTGGAAAAAGCTTCCTGATGGGCACTACCTATGTTGGTTAAAATGCCCAGTTCAGGCTGAATCATTTTTTCGAGCCTTTTCATTTCACCTTTACGGCTAATACCAGCTTCAATAATCAATAATTCACTGTCCTGCGGAGCCTCCAGCAATGAAAGGGCTACACCCAGCTGGGAATTATAACTGCCCGGACTTCTGTATGTTTTTAACTTTCCACTAAATAATTCAAACAACCATTCTTTCAGGATAGTTTTACCATTTGACCCGGTTATGGCTAAAACTTTACCGCGGAGTTTTTTCCTGTATTGGGCCGCCCATGTCTGAAGTGCGGCCAGCGTATCTTTTGTTTGTAAAACAGTACTGGTTTTAAGAATTTCTTCCGGTATTTGCTCCTTCGAACAACTGACAAGAAAAGCCCTTATGCCTTTGAGGTAAGCATGTTTCAGGTATCGATGTCCATCGTTATACGGGCTTACAAGAGCTACAAACAGACTGTAGGGTTCAATATGATACTGGCGGCTGTCATAAACAATCTTTCTGATTTGCTTTGTGCCTTGCGAAGAAAGTATTTTGAAATCAAAATAAGCTGATAGCTCGTTTAAGTGAAAGTCCATCCGAATATGAATATGGGCAAAATTAAACAATATTTTATTTTTGTTTTTCGAAGCATGATGACTGGAAAAAGCAAAAATAAGCATGAAAAGGAATGGCTGGCAAAGCTGATGAAGTATTGCAGCTATCAGGAAAGGTGCAGAAGCGATGTCATTAAAAAAATGAAAAACATGGCAGTACCGGCTTCTTATCATAGCCGGTTTATTAAAATTCTTGAAAAAGAAAATTTTTTGAATGAAGAAAGATTTGCTTCGGCTTTTGTGAGGGGTAAATTCAGAGAAAATAAATGGGGTAAGTTGAAGATTATCTGGGAATTGAGAAAGAAAAACATACCCCAGAATCTGATTGATAAATCATTAAAAGAGTTATCCTCCCGTGAATATAAGGGTCAGGTTAGGCGGTTGGCAGAGCGGAAAATAAATGAACTTAAAAATGCAGGTAAAAATCCGGCACCGGAAAAAATCTATGCGTTTCTGGAAAGCAAGGGTTACGAGGCTGAAGTCATTATGGAAATTATCAATGAAATGCTTGAATAAATCAATATTTGTTAATTTTGCATCGCTGAAACATTTTAACGGGATGTAGCGCAGTCCGGTTAGCGCGCCACGTTCGGGACGTGGAGGTCGGAGGTTCGAATCCTCTCATCCCGACCTTTTTCCACCCTGCACGGTGGAATTTTTAATTTCTAATCCCATCCAAACCCCATTTATTTTTCTGGCATCTAAGTCATTATTCTTTTTACGGGTTTTAACGGATGACGATGACCATCTTTTTCACAAATTGGGCAGTTTTCGTGGTTCTCTGTAAATGTATAACCACAACTTTTGCATTTGTACCTGATGACTTCGTAATCAATCTTTTTGTCGGCTGCCCATAACAAAACACTACCGGCTACCGGTGTTAAAAATAAACTTATGAAAAACAACCTGATGCGTGATATTCTTCTTCTCAAACTGGAAATTAAAACTGCCAGAACAGAAACAATATAAATACTCAATAAAATCAAAATTACAGGTTTCATTTAGTTATTTTTTAGACTTTTCAATAACTACTTTTATATTCATTCGTTGAATTTGACTTCAAGTTAC
>CAYNBC010000280.1:0-3097 GCA_964395255.1 uncultured Sphingobacteriales bacterium
TATAAACTTTACTAACAATCACTTTTGTGAAAAAAAGCATACAGATTTTATTATTGGTTTTGTTTCCATCTTTGTTCCTTTCAGGCCAGAAAGTTGTCTGGAGTATTCCTCAAAAAATTAAAGGCCGAATAGTTTATACACAGATAATCGGAGGGTTTGAAAACAATTATTATATCACTCGTTTTGATAAAAAAACCAGGCAAAGCTTCATAATTGAAAAATACATCTACAATATGAAGTTTGCCGGGCAGTATTCGTTTCGTATTGAAAAAAACACCTCCGTTGAAAAAATTACTCTGCTCAATAAAAATATTCTCATTTTTTATTCCCAGTATATCAGAAAGGAAAAAATTTATAAACTTTACTGCCATGTGTTGAATGAAAACCTGAATCTCATTCGCAAAGGAATTTTTATCGCTTCATCACAGGTTAAATTTTCCGGAAACAGGATTTTTTCCATCAGCCCGGATTTTTATAACGACCGTATACTGGTTACTTATCCCATCAAACAAACGGACAAAGAAATTTTTTACAAAGCAGTAATTCTGGATGCTGCCCTGAACCATGTCCTTGAAAATACATATAGCCTGTTTAGTGTGGATAATGACCATGTTGAAGAAGTGAGTCTGGCAGATTATTTTGTATTGTATATCATCAAACTTAAACATAGTAAGCTCAGGTCAAAAATGCCGCTTTATTCAATGGTTTATTTTGACCTTAAGAACAACCTTAAAAGAACCATCAACCTGTTCAATGATAGCATACAATTCAACTCGTATGTCTTGAAATTCAATCCTCTGGAGAATAATATTCTTATCTCGGGATTTATTTCATATTTAAATAATAGCGGTTCTATAGGTATCGGGGCTTATAAGATTGAGCCGGAAGAAAATAAAGGGGAATTGTCCCTTATGTTATTTGACAGGGAAATGATTTCCCGTATAATGGGAAGTTCCCGCTCATATGAAGAAGTTAAAAACTATTTTCCCCGGGATGTGATTTTCCGTAGTGACGGAGGTTATAATTTTATTGCAGAATACTTTCATGTTGAAAAAGAAGTTTATACCGATTATTATAACATCAACCACACTTATGTAAAATATTTTTATCGTTTCAGTGATATTGTTGTTTTTTCGATTTCCCCGCAAAATCAGATAGATTGGTACCGTATTATTCATAAAGACCAAGTAAGCTTGAATGACGAAGGATACTATTCTTCTTTTATTCACGGAAGTCATCCCGCTCAGCTGGTGTTTGTTTACAACAACATGGAAAGGAGCAACTGGAATTTAATGATTCAAAAAATAAAATCTGATGGTTCTGTGTCTAATGATATACTTGTAAAAAGCAATGAATTTGATGGTTTAATCATCCCAAAACTGGGAAAACAGGTTTCCGAAAATGAATTGATTTTACCTGCTTACAGCAGAAAGAAAGGATTTCAACTTTTAAAAATCATGTTATAATTAAGGACAACCTGTATCCAGATCAGCCGGTTTTGAATAATCAGGATTATTTATTAAATCCCAGTCTGTTAAAGTTTTCAAAAAAGCAACAAGACTTTCTCTTTCTTCTTCGGTCAACTGGTTTCCTCCATAATTAACATATTTCATCAAAGGGTCAACATAAGGATTATAGTTGAGTTTATCTGCATAAAAATCCACAACCTCCCTTAATGTTTTAAAGCGCCCGTCATGCATATATGGGGCTTTAAGTTCGCAATTTATCAATGATGGTGCTTTGTAGGCACCTATCATCATGGGGTCGTGGGTTACTGAATAACGGTCATAGGGGTCGCCATTGCATGGCCATTCCGTGCAGGTATCTTTGGCATTATTGTAAAAAAGATTTGTGGTAAAAAGTATCGTGCCGTGGCAGTGAAAACAATCTGCCTTTTCCGACATAAACAATTCCATTCCTTTGAGTTCCTGAGCCGTCATCTGAACTCCCGGTTCATGACGAAGCCATTTATGATATTTGGAATTATAGCTTCGAATTGTTCTGATAAACTGTGCAATGGCTTTGGCAATTCTGTCTATAGTAACTTCGGGTGTTCCAAATGCCGCTTCAAACATGGGTGGATACATGGGAATACTTTCAATCATTTTTACTGTTTTTTCCCAGCTTCCATTAATTTCTTCCGGTAAAAGAATGACGATTTTTACCATTTCTTCAAGAGAAGGAACACCACCGTTCCAGGCTAAGCCTGAGAAATTATAAACCAGATTTTCATGGGAAAGCATTACATGAGGGGTGTAAACACCCGTAAGCCCAAAGGGTCTTCCGTTAATATATTTATCATGATTCGGACCTACTTCAAAGCCGTTTTTCTGGATATGGCAGGTGGCGCAACTCATCTGGCTATCACATTCGGTACGGCCTGAAAGCCTGCCATCATAATACAGATAACGCCCCAGACGTATCCCTTCTACTGTTAAGGGATTATCTTCCGGTATGTTATATTCCGTTGGAAACATGGGAATATCTTTCAGTTCATAAGGTGTCGGTTTTTTGACCGTATCATCATCATCGTCTCCCTGGCAGCTATAAAAGCCTGTAATACTAATTCCCAGCAGTAAAATGAACAATAATTTTTTCATAGCATTATGTTTTTAAGGACATCCTGTATCCAGATCTTCAGGTTTGGAAAATGCAGGATCTGTTAGCAAATCATAATCAGTTAAAGTTTTTAAAAAGGCAATCAAATCCTCTTTTTCCTGCTCCGTAAGATGATTGCCTCCATAATTGACATATTTCATCAAAGGGTCAACATATTCGGAGTATTTTAGTTGTTCCGAGTAAAAGTCCACTACCTCCCTTAATGTTTTGAATCGTCCATCATGCATGTAGGGTCCATAAAGTTCACAATTTATCAGAGAGGTGGCTTTATAAGCACCCCGATCCCGTGGGTCACCCGTTACAGCATATCTATCACGCGGGTCCTGACATGGCCCTGTAAAACAGGTGTCCTTGGCATTGTTGTAAAACAGGTTGGTGGTGAACAGAATTGTTCCGTGGCAGTGAAAACAATCGGCTTTTTCAGACATAAACAATTCCATTCCACGCAATTCCTGAGGAGTCATTTGAACACCCGGCT
>CAYNBC010000281.1:0-3089 GCA_964395255.1 uncultured Sphingobacteriales bacterium
CCAAAGAAGTCGGGAATACTTTAATTTTTGGGGTTCTGCGCAAGGAATTGTCTCTTATCATGCTATTGCAGGCATTAAATACTACAGACGTATCAACTGTACTAAACTATACCCAAATTTTAACGTTTACTATGTTTGTAACGTTTTATATTCCATGTGTAGCAACCATTGGGGTACTCGTTCGGGAAATTGGTGGCAAAAAAACCATCTGGATCGTATTGATTACTTTGATTTTAGCACTACTAATCGGCTGGCTAACCAGAACCTTTTACCCATTGATTGCGTAGGGGGCAACTTATGAAAGCACCGATTCTCAAAATAAAAACCAAACTTCCTGATTTTAAACTGATCGAAAAATCTCATTTCAAAGCCTATCATATGCCGATTCATACCCTGCCACTTTTTGATGCAGCAGTGTTATATAAAGCAGGGGGAGACAGTGATACATTGGAACTGGCCGGTGTGACTTCGCTAATGGTGGGCATGTTGAAAAAAGGTACAATTAACCGAACAGTACATCAGATTGATTTTGAACTGGAATCTCTGGGACTCGACCTACATATTCAGACTCAGTCGAACCATATTTTTATTCAATTGGATGGTTTGAACGAATGTTTTCACAAGGGGATGGAAATACTGTCAGATGTTTTAAAACATCCTTCATTCCCTGAAGAAGAATTTGACAAATTGAAAGAAAAAAAGATTTTTTTGATCAAACGCCGGTTGGATGACCCTACCTTCCTGGCCTTCAAAGCTCATATGCAGGAATTATTTAACCTGAAAGAATTTGGATTCCCTGTTGCAGGTACTATTGAATCATTAAAGCGCATTCAGCTTCAACATATCAAAGAGCGGTATGAAGCTTTAATACAGTCAATCCCACCAAACATCTTTTTTGTAGGAGCTCTTGAAGAAGATGAAGTTAGACGAACAGAATCTTTTTTAAAATTTGAAACTCTATCAAATGATGTTTCCCTTGAATTTTCGGCACCTCATAAACATGAAAATCATTTTAAAATCATTGTTGTCCACAAACCCGATTCCTCACAGGTACAAATTCGTGCTGGTGTGCATGTAATTCCGCACCATCATAATGACTTTCATAAATTATTGTTGGGTGCCTCAGTTCTGGGAGGAAATTTTTCTTCCCGTCTGATGCAGGAAATCAGAGTAAAAAGAGGATTTTCTTACGGAGCTTATTCCAATGTTCAGGCCCTGGATCATCATCATTCTGTTTTTACATTTCAAACCTATACCCGCCCTGAAAATCTGCAGGACGTACTGGACATATTTTTCAATGAACTACAACGGCTGAAAACCGAAAGAATTCCTGATGACGAATTAACCATGACTAAAAATTATATTTCAGGTCAGTATCCTCTGTCATTTGAGCAGGTTCAGGATCTGACCAGCAAGTTACTGAAAATTGAACTTTTCCATTTCACAGTGGATGAAATTGAAAATTTCCCCTTAAAACTGCTGGATATTCAACCTGAACAAATCCGGGATGCCTTTATAAAACATATTCCCGATGATGCATTCACCATTGTCCTGGTTGGAAACAGAGACGACATATTAAAACATCTAAAAAAGGAATGGAAATCCGCAGCGATTGTTAAAGAAGGAATGGATATTATTAATCCGAAGCCAGGTTCAGAGTAAAGCAGCTGCCAATCAGCTTCTCTGCCGTCGCATTATGTATCTTTATTCCGGTTTTCGTTTTTTAAACCCTTAATTTATTTAGACTTAAATAGACACAGGCACTCCTGTATAAACAGGCTTTCAGTCTAATTTAGCGAATAAAATCCAGGCTCTTATACTTTCGCTATTGACAATGCAAAAAACTTTCTTCATAATTTTTTTTCGGCTAATATTTTTGTAATCCCCTTCAATCTCATTTTCCTGTTTCTGCTTTTTTAAACTTCCTGATCTTCCCAGTACTCAATTATGAAAATTTTATCACAGAAACATTCCTTTCCATTGCTGAACACATTCCGGTTTAATCCAATACAAAAGCAGTATGAATCTATTCCCTGCCAATCCATCTATTCTCTTAGCAGTCAACAATCTTTTTCGTCAATACGTGTTTTATCAGATAATCATTAATATAAACGATTCTTTTATTCATAAAAAAATCATAATACTACCACTTTGTCTAACACGTCATCCCATTCCGTTTCATGAGAAATTAAAATTATTATTTTCCCTTGAGCCTTGAGGGAAGTTAACATGTTCTTGTAACGTTTTTTCGTTTCAAAATCAACATGACTGAGGGATTCATCTATAACCAGCACATCAGGATCTTTATATAAAGCTCTGGCCAGTTCTATTCGTTGCTGATATCCTCCGGAAAGCTTATTTCTATCACCATCAATAAATGTATGAATATTTTCAGACAATTGTTCAAAAAAATTTGATAAGTCACATAATTTCAATACTTCTTTTAATTTGTTTTCATCATAAGTGGAATCAAGGATTATATTTTCCAGAATAGACCCATCTATGAAATACCTTTCCTGCGAACAAATTGCGATTTTTTCTCTTATTGAAAATATATCATAGTTATCCAGATCAATTGAATTGATCATGATTTTACCCTCATTCGGGGGGTATAATCCGGCCAGCAATTTTATCAACGTACTTTTACCGCTACCATTTCTTCCTTTAATACCTATAATTTCACCTGAGTTTACTGTAAAACTTAATTTATTTAACAAATATGCATCTCCGTTTGTACTATATTTAAAACACACATCCTTAAATTGAATGGAGTGAATGGGCGCAGGTTGAATTTTCTCACCCGAACCGTCCCCATTTTCTGATTGCAAGACTTCTGATAACTTATCAAGAGCAACGGTTATTTGTTGCCAGTTAAGAGATAGCGAAAGCAATTCCATCATGGACGAACTCAGAATTCCATAATAATAATTTATCCCTAATAATTGTCCAATTGTCATCTTTTCTATCAGGATTAGATAAGCCGAAACAAAAAACACCAAAACCTGCCCTACTTGAGAAAAAATTAATTGTATATTATTTAATTTTTTAAAAAACAATTGAAATTCAACCTGTACTTTAATCAGTTCATC
>CAYNBC010000282.1:0-874 GCA_964395255.1 uncultured Sphingobacteriales bacterium
GTATAACAACTTCAATGTTGTGTTGTTTGATTAATTGGGGTAAGTCATTATAATTACCAAGACAAGGTAGGTATTGCTCCATCTGTGAATCAGGGTTGTCATAAACAGTGACATATCCTACAAATCCATATCCCTGGCTGTAAGTTTCCGATTCAAGTTCTTGATATAATTTCAATGCTTTATGGTTGGAGCCCACCAATAAAGTTCTGAAAACTATTTCTCTGTTTTTTATTTTCCATTTTATCAGTGTAAGAATGACCAGCCGTGAAGTAACCAAAATGAAAAATTGTAATCCGAACAATACAAGAAAAGTAATTCTGTAAAATTTGTAGTTTTTGACTTCATCATCCAGAAGTAGAATAAAGAAGAGAACAATGGTACCGAGAAATACCAATACAAAAGTGTGTACGAATTCTTTAAGCCTTGATTTGAGATAAATGTTTTTGTAATGTCCTGCCATGGCAAAAATGAAAACCCAGCAGGTGGGAATTATAAATAAGGCGATAAAGTATTTTTCTGTAAATACCAGAGGAATGGAATATCCATACTTGGCGGGTTCGATGATAAGCTTGCGGAAAATATAAAATAATGTCCATGCCAGAGCCGAGCTCAGAAAGTCGGAGACAACATACTCTATCGTAAATTTCTTTCTATTCAAACCGGATAATTTTTATATTGTCCAAATAAACAGATGCAGTATCCTTATTTTGGTTGTTAATTGCACCAATAAAAAATTTAAATTGATTGGAAAGAGGTTCAAAAGTAAGTTCCGTACCTAAATTGATGTAAATCTTTTTCCAATTTTCTGTTGGATTTAAATGAATAAATCCATGCTGCACTTGTTCGCTGGAATTGATAGAAAAATAACCAGCTA
>CAYNBC010000282.1:884-3081 GCA_964395255.1 uncultured Sphingobacteriales bacterium
GCTATGATTTCAATATCCGTTTTAAAATTCATCTCAAGAAAAACCGATTTGCTACGCGGGATGTTAAAGAGTTCTGCACTCTGCATTTCAAAGGTTTGTAAGGGATATAACAGGACTTCTAGCGAATATTTTCCTTCAAAAACATGGGTGGTTGTTCTTTTTATAATTGCGTCATTGGCAGATGTGGATTCCCATGAATAACTGGGGCTTTCAAAATCGTCATTGATAAGAAAAAGGATTCCTTCATTCAGATAAGAAAAAGAAGGTTTGATGGTATCAATCCGACCCGGTGTTAAAGAAAGAGTAATTCGATAGGGTTTGTAAAATGGATATGGCAGTCGTGTATTTTGTATCCCGTTTTCCATAATGCCTGCCTGAAATACGAGTTCATGCATGCCTTCTGCCAGTATGGGAAATGTTACAGGCAATTCATAAGTACCCTGATAAGTTTTTCCATCCAGATAAACCCATACATCGGTTATTCTATGATGGATTGATTTTACAGAATCATAAGCTCCAAACATTTTAACAGTGTCAATATGAATATAAGCAGGAATGGGCTCTGTGGGATTAATCAGATCGCAGGATGATATAAACTGGAATGAAACGAACCATATGGCAAGCAAGGCTATCTTCCTCATATAAGACCTGTTTTAAGCAATGATTCCTCAATTTTTTTAATGACCATATTGGATACCATAAGCGCGCGAAAACCATCCGTAACATTTACAGCAGGTTCTTTATCCTGAAGAATAGCCTCACCGAATAATCGGAGTTCTTCCATGATGGCATTTTCATCCTGAACAGGGGGAGAAATAAATTCTATTTCTTTTTTACCCATTTTTTCCGTTTCAATAATTACAGAATAGGGAGATGAAGTTTCGGGGTCGAAATCTTTTAATCGATAGATATGTGTTTTTTTATTTAAAAAATCTATCTGGATATAGGCATTCTTTTGAAAAATACGCATTTTTCTTTCGCGTTTGAGGGAAGCTCTGCTGGCTGTAAAATTGGCAACAAATCCGTTTTTAAATTCAATGCGTGCATTAGCAATGTCGGGTCTATGGCTGAATACAGGAACGCCTGAGGCCATTATTTGCTCAGGGTCGGAACGGAATAACTGAAGCACCAGATCGATGTCATGAATCATTAAATCCTGTATAACGGAAACATCTGTACCACGGGGGTTATAGCCGGAAATTCTTATGCATTCAATAAACAATGGCGCCTTAATGTAAGGCAGGGCTGCTTTATAAGCAGGATTGAATCTTTCAACATGACCAACCTGTACCTTTATTTTTTTATTTTTTTTTACCAGGTCCATCAAAAACATCGACTCCTCTACCGTATAAGTAATAGGTTTTTCTATAAACACATGTTTGTTTTCTTGAATAGATTTCAGGGCTAATCCATAATGATTAACAGTCGGTGTAACAATATCAACAGCGTCACATGTATGAATAAGCTCGATATCAGAAGCAAAAGCTTTAATTCCATATTCCGAAACAACTGCTTCTGATTTTTCTTTATCAGGGTCGAAAAAACCAACGAGCTGAAAGTCAGGAATGTTCAGTATGTTTTTGATATGTATTTTTCCCAGATGACCGGCTCCAAGAACCCCAATTTTAATCATGATTATTATTTTCGGTGCAAAGATGCTTAAAATTTAAGATTTTTGTTTAGAATATTCCCTTATTCATGTTTGGCAAAAATATATACCGATACGATACCGTAACTTCAACCCATGATAAGGCTGAGGAAATGCTTGCACAAGGTATGAACAAAGCTTTTGCAGTCGTTGCCCGATATCAAACAAAGGGAAAAGGTTACGCCAACAATGTCTGGCATAGCGAACGGTCTAAAAATCTACTGTGTTCTCTGGTTGTATTTCCTGAAAATATACCATCTGGTAATATTTTTTATATTAGCAAAATCGCTTCGTTATCCGTATTTGAAACCATTTCATTCCAATTAAATAAGGAAAAAATATATATCAAATGGCCCAATGATATTTATGTGAATCAAAGGAAAATAGCCGGCATACTTATTAAAAACGAATTGGATTCTAACTTGATACATCATTCCGTTATCGGCATTGGAATTAATATCAACCAGGTAAATTTCCCCTCCACAATTCCTGACGCTATTTCTTTACAAATGTGCACAGGAAAATTCCATGATACCGAACAGGTATTTG
>CAYNBC010000283.1:0-3063 GCA_964395255.1 uncultured Sphingobacteriales bacterium
ACATATATTTACTCAATAAAAGGGCTGTAGCCATCAGGGAAAGAAAATAAATAATATCTCTTGAATCAATAACTCCCCGGGCCATGGAAGAAAAATGAGTATTCATGCTTAAAAAGCTCATAATGTTACCAATAGTACCCATAGATGTGCTGGCAAGGAGTTCGAAAATCAAATGGAAGAAAACGGATATGAAAAGAGTTGTTAAAAAAGCTACAATTTGGTTGTTGGAAATACCTGATGCAAAAATCCCAATGGCTATATAAGAGCCGCTCATAAATATCAGACCCAGATAACCCCCAAATACAGCACCGTGGTCAACATCTCCAAGACGGCTGACAGAAATATAATAAATCAAGGTCACTGCCAGGGCAATAATAACAAGTATCCATGCTGCCAGGAATTTTCCGATGATAATTTGCCAATCGGAAATCGATTTGGTAGCAAGCATCTCAAGGGTTCCTGTATTTTTTTCTTCTGCAAGAGAACGCATGGTTATTCCGGGAATGAAGAAAAATAATGTCCAGAATGACCACTGGAAAAATACATGCAAACTGGCCTGCCCCAGTGTAAAAATATCATTTCCGAACAACCAAGTAAAAAATCCGCTAAACCCGAGGAATAAAACCAGCAAGATATAAGCTGTCAGAGAATCGAAAAATGCAGCGATTTCCCTCCGGGTTATGGTCCAGGTAATTGCGATGCTTTTCATACCTTAATTGTTTGATGTTAATTGTCTGAAAATATCTTCCAATCTGGCTTCACTTTCTTTTAATTGAAGTAAATACCATTTTTCATTGACGCAGAGGTCAAAAATTTGCTTTTTAGCATCGTAATTCGAGCTGGTTCTGAGCTGAAATTGAAGTTGCTCTTCATCCATCACCTGCAAATCTTCAACAGCTGGCAAATTTTTAAGACGGTTTGAAATCTCATTGATGGGTAAATGAGCTTCAAGCTGAACGGTTAGCAAATTGTCTCCATGAATTTGATGCTGCAACATTTCGGGGGTGGAGTCGGCAACAATTTTTCCCCTGTTGATAATTATAATTCTATCACATGTTGCCTCCACTTCCTGCATGATATGTGTGCTAAGCAAAATGGTTTTTTCCCGGCCCAGATTTTTAATCAGGCTACGGATTTCAATAATCTGGTTTGGGTCAAGTCCACTGGTAGGTTCATCAAGAATTAATACTTCAGGGTCGTGAATCAGAGCCTGAGCCAGTCCAACCCTTTGCCGGAATCCTTTAGAAAGCTCACCAATCTTTTTATGTTTTTCCTCATTTAATCCCACATAATCGATAATTTGTTTTACCCTCTGGGGAATCTTGTCAGACGGCACCTGTTGTAAATGAGCAACATAAAACAGAAAGTCAATCACAAACATGTCGAGGTAAAGAGGATTGTTCTCGGGGAGGTATCCGATTTTACTTTTAAACTCTTCGGGATTTTCAAAAATAGATTTACCATTCACAAGAACATCACCTGAGCTGGGTGCCATAAAACAGCTAATAATTCGCATGGTGGTGCTTTTACCAGCACCATTAGGACCCAAAAATCCCAGTACTTCCCCGCTTTTTAAATTGAAACTGATGGAATCTACAGCTTTCTGAATACCGTAATATTTGGTCAGGTTTTCGATTTTGATTTCCATAACCTTGTTTTAAATTGACACAAAATTATTCAGCTACCGCTATTTACTTTTTAATGATGCAGGTTGTTTAACTAATTTTAACAAAAAGAGCAGGGGTTAAAAATGCTTTTTTTTCAGTTCTACAATACCGTTTAAAAATTCCTCTTCCTGTTTTTCAAGAAGTTGATAGAGGTTTTTTAATTTTTCCTGGTCTTTGTTACGCGCTGCCTCATTGATGCCACGCAGGCATTTTCCAAGTTCAACATCTCCAAAGATGAAGGCAAAACTATCTTCGATGAAATCTGCTAAATACATGGCTTCTCCAAAATTCAGATTATTCATATGGAGCTTGAGATTGTGAATTTGCCGCGGAAATTCCTGCAGGGTTGTATCTATTATTTTGACCAGATATTTTGACTCAATATTTCTATGTTTTTTGAAAAATAACTCGGTATCAATCATGCAGATTCTTTAATTGTATTAAAAAAGAGGTTAATGCTTGCCAGTATTCATCGTGATTGGGATTGTTATCCCAGAGCGCTTTGGAACCATGCTTCCCTTTGTTTTCCGGGATAAATTGAATATGCCATGTATCCGTGGGCATGAATTTTAGTAATTCTTTCACGGCAGTGGATTCTTCCCGGGATGAAGTTATAAAAGCGGGTATTTTAAGGTTTTTAAGAGCAGGTTCAATGGAATAATAAAATTCGTTATAATAATTTCCCGGGCTAAAGGCTATAATAGCTTTAAGTTTTGGGTTTTCCAGTGCTTGATAAAGTGCGTGGGTAGCCGAATAGGAACTCCCCCATAAAATCACCTTCTGATGATATCTGTTATAGGCATAATTTATAGCTGCTTCGATATCAGGTCTCGCAGAAATAAATGACTCCAGCCGTGACATAGTAGGAAGTTTATCTTTGTTAAATTCTACGGTTTGATTTGTAAATCCGCCCTTCATAGTTCCACCGGAACGCTGGTCTATAGCCAGACAGTTAAATCCCAAGGCATTTAATTTGGGTGCTATTTCCCGGTACTCAGCTTTATTGAAACCTGCCTGATGACACAATACTATAACAGGCAGACTGTCTGCAACATGATATAACCGGGCAAATACACGGATGCTATCTCCGGTAAGAAAAGAAAGGTCTTCGGTACGGATAGCCTGTGTTATTTTTTTGTGCAGTGGCTGTTCTGAGCTATTGGTTTTCTGTTTACAGGCCAGAAAAACGGGTAATAAAGCAATTATATAAACCAATTTTTTCATGCTTGTTTTTAGGTTAAAAATAGAAAAATTATTTGATAGAAGCTAAATAACTCTGTTAAGAAGCTTATTAACCTCAGGACTTACCTGTTTTTCTATTTGATTTATAATTGTTTTAATATTATTTTCGATTCTTTTTAATTCCTGATTATAAAGCTCATCACCACCTTTGATC
>CAYNBC010000284.1:0-3063 GCA_964395255.1 uncultured Sphingobacteriales bacterium
CATTTTTCGTGCTATATTTATCTTTCTCGGGGGATTGCTTGTTCATCAATTTCACTGGATTTTATACATCTTTGGTGGTATTTTGATTTATACTTCCGTAAAACTCTTCTTTTCCAAAGAAGATGACCGCTTTGACCCTGAATCCAGTTTTGTTTACCGTTTCCTGAGCAAGCGCTTTAAATTTTCAACCAATATCCATACTTCCAGATTTATTGTCAAAGAAAACGGACATAGACACCTGACTATTCTTGTGCTGGTAGTAGCCGTTATCGAAACTACGGACATCCTGTTTGCGTTGGATTCTATTCCCGCAGTTTTTGCTATCAGTCAGGATACTTTTATAGTTTATACTTCGAATATTTTTGCTGTAATGGGGTTGAGGGCCATGTTCTTTCTTCTGCGTTCCATTGTCAACCGGTTTCAATATCTCCAGCAGGGTATTTCGCTGGTATTATTTTACATAGGTGCTAAAATGCTGGCTGAAATCTTTCATATTCATGTTTCCAGTGCTATTTCTTTGATGATTATTCTTTTGATATTGATAATTTCCATCATTATTTCGGCTATTTTTGAAAAAGAAGAAACCATTACTGAAAATTCAGATAAGTAATTCAACGGATGATATTCCTGTAATTATTTTCATTTAATTTTGTTGTATGTTGTCACCATCAAAAAAGCAATACATTAACATACATACACATCATTTACCTGTGAGCGGTGATGTGTTTATCATTAACAATGTTTATGCGCAGGATATTCAACGCGGTTTTTTTACATCCCGTTCTGCTTTCAGCATAGGATTACATCCCTATCATATCCTTTATGTCAAAATCGAAGAAAGCCTCTTGAATGTGGAAACCATGGCTGGTAAACCCGCAGTGATGGCGATAGGAGAGGCAGGTATTGACCGGACCATAGATACGAGCTTCGACCTGCAGAAACAGGTTTTTATCAGGCAAATCAATATTTCAGAGCGCGTTGAAAAACCCATGATTGTTCATTGCCGGGAAGCAGTGGAAGATATTGTTCAGATTCGTAAAGAAACCGATGCTATTGAGTCATGGATTGTTCATGGTTTTGACGGTACGCCCGAACAGGCACAAATTCTTTTACATCACGATTTTTACCTTTCTTTTGGTGAAGAGTTGCTGAAACATGATTCTCCTGCCATCGAAACCTTCAAGATGATTCCGGAGCATTGTTTTTTTCTGGAAAGCGACAATACCACGGAGTTTACCATCTTTGATGTTTATCAACGGGCTGCCGAACTGAGGAATATCAGTATTGACGAGCTACGCATGCAAATTTACCTCAACTTCCGGAGGTGCTTTTTCAACGAAGAATAGATTTTTTTAAAAAAAGGTTCAGGTTTTTTACGAAAACTATTCGTGAACACCTTTCATTTGTACTTCCAGTCTTTTCTGATCTTCAATTCTTTGTTTGTAGATTTTGATATAAGCATTGGCTTTTTTGATGTGATAATCGTAATAAGCTTTTTTCATCCATTCCAGGGCATTATTAAGCTGTCCTTTGACTTCAGATGCAATACCCAGGTTAAAGCATGCCCATCCTGCAGCTTTGGGATCGGGATTTTTGAGTTGCCTTTTCCAGATGTCGATGGCTTCGTCCCAGTCGTTATTTAAAATGTATCTTTTGGCTCTTTTGAATTCTTCATATTTACCCGTGTACACAGCTCTTGAAACATGCATCCATGAAGGGGAAATCCTTACGGCAAAACGCTGGCCTGCAAAATAGCCTGCTTCATTGATAGCCTGGCGCTTGGGAGGAAGCTTTTTCATCGCTTCTTCTTCGGTAGGTCCTTCAGCCCTCCATCGTTTGGTATCGGAAAACACATTCTGGTCAACAATCAAATGATTTTTGGGGTCGTATATCCGCCAGCCACAATTCACCGTCAATGATAAATCCACTATGTAAGTAATTTCTTCGTAAATAACTGAATCTTTTTCCTTTTTGGTAATTTTTTGTTTTTTATCCAGAAAAATATCCGTATCAAAAGTTTCCAGCAATACCAGTGCGTCTGCCTGATAATGGCGGCATATCTGCTCTACCGAATACCAATCGAGGGGAGGAGCAAACTCTTTGGTACCTGTGCCTCGCAGTTCACTGTTTTTCATCACAAAAGCCTGGAATCTGGGACCTTCGTTTAACTTATCTCCCAGCCCCTGAATGCAATTTTCACCGCCATACCTGTCTGCCAATATGGACTCACCTGTTACGAGCCCTTCCAGAATATTCATCACTTTTTTATTGTCGGCAGGTAGTGAACGATTGGCTATTACCAGTTTTTTGATATGAGGCGGAAGATTTATTTCAGCAGGTACAAGAATGTCAAGAGGTATACTCGTTGTCCTGCAGGATTCCAGAATTACAGTTAATAAAATAATAACTGTAGCGAAAAATAATGAATTATGTTTAGACTTTGTCCAGTTCATGTTTTAATCTTTCAATAAATATTTCTTCCGATTTATCCACGCCTCCAAAGGCTTCAGCAATTTTACGGGCAGCGTTCAGGCATAATTCCTTGATTTGTGGTGTAACATCCTTTTTATTGGCTTTTAAAAAGTTGATAAATGATAGAAAACTTTCATTAACACCAGCATTCCTGTCAAGCAATGTTTCAAATTCAAATTCGGAATAAAAAGCCTGATCAGTACCAAATTCGTCTGTACTTTTTTCGAGGGGGACCAATTCGTCTCTAACGATTTTATAAAATTCCCTGATTTCTTCTTCCTGAACCATCCCATCTGCTTTAGCCATAGCATAAAGCAAATTGCCCAATTCGATATAAAATTGTCTGAGATTCATAATCTCTTTCTTTTATTATTTCAAAAGTACAATAAAAATTTTTGTCGATAACAATTCGAAATGTATGGGGCTGTTAAAAAACAGCTGGAATAAATTGAAAAATTATAAAAATGAACCTGGTAAAAATGTTTTTACTATAAACAGTTTGCAATTATTATTTTTTATTTGTAATATTGAAGTAACAAAAAAGTGTACTTTTTTTCATTGAAAACCGGAAATTTTGACCGAAAATTGCTC
>CAYNBC010000285.1:0-3063 GCA_964395255.1 uncultured Sphingobacteriales bacterium
TTTTCAGAGTTTTGAAATGAATAATACGGGAATTCATGGTGTTATTTTTTGACCTGAAGGAGCCTTCAATACGGTATTTTACAGGGTGGAGTGAAGTATCGCTAACTGACGAGTAATATACTTTAAAAAGGGTATCGGGATAAATTAAACGAAAACTTAATTGTGCCGGTTTATCCGGAGAAATCCATAGCTTCCGGCTCTCATGGAATAAATTCCATTGTAGCCAGGAAATAAGTTCAAATTGAGTAAAAAGCTTTTGAAATTTATTTGAGAAATAAGCATCCGGATAGGTGAGGAATTCCAGTTTTAATGCCGCAGTATCGGAAATGGGATTTCCGCCTTCATCCACAAATGAAAAAGGTTGAAAATCGAATTGAACTTCTTCAGGAATGGACTGTATCATTGGTGAAGCAGGATTCAGTTTTACTTTCACCATGGAAGTAGCTAAAGGAACCGGCTCATCAGTTAATGATTCATTTACAATAACACATTGATTCAGACTGTCTTTTAGCTGATTCAGATGGCTTGTACTTATATCATTTCCTGTTAAAATAAGGCTATCGAGCGAAAGATGAAATACACCGTAAGGTATTGAAGTTAGATGATTACCGGATAAATCCAGGTTTTTTACATGTTTTAAATCCTCAATATTGGTGGGCATAAATCCCAGATGGGAGAAAACTATTTTAAGTTCAGTCAGATTTTTCATCTCATGAATAAGACGGAAAAGTTCTTCTGTATTTATTCCCGGACAGTTATGCAAAATCAGGGAAGATAAATTGTTCAACTGTGACAAATCTGAAGGCAGAAACTCCAGTTTTTTCCCGCTGATAATTAAAGTTTTCAACTCGTCAATCTGGCTAATTCCCGCATCAAATCGCGAGATATCATCATCAGCAAGAATTAATTTCTTTAATGGAACCATGCTTAGTGTTGACCATAAGCGGCTGTAATTAAATTTACTGCAATGTGAAAGGTTTAATGTTTCCAGTGATTTTAACCGTCCAAGTACATTCAGATTTGTTTCCAGAACACTATAACTGATATCCAGTTTTTTCAGGTCTTTTAAATACTTCAAATTTTCAGGAATGAAAAGCATATTTTGCAGAACCAGGCTTTTCAAAGAGGGCAAGGACGCTAGTGTTCCTGCCAGATGTTCATAATCAAACCAGGGGTTAAACGAAAGATTGATATATTCCAGATTTTCGCAGTGAAAAATATCATCAGGTAAGGCTTGAAGATGATTTTCAGAAAGGTCAAGTTTTTTCAGTTTCAAAAGGGAACCTATTTCAACAGGAAGGTATTCCAGATTGTTGTTGTTGATATATAATTCTTCAAGGTTTGATAAAAATCCTATAGAGCGTGGTAAATAAGTCAGATGGCTGTTTGAAAGATTTAAAGATTTGAGCTCTGGCAATTTTTTCAAAACATGGAATAAATTATTTGCATCGTATTCTGCATAGCTAAGGTCAATGCTTTTCAGGTGGACAAAGCGGGAGATAATCTCAGGATTTGAGATACGATTACCTTTTAAAATTAAAATTTCAGTGGCAGGGAAACGCTCAGGTAAATCTGCAGGTAATTCCGTTAAATGCTGGAAGGAAAGATTGAGTGTTCTGGTATCCTGAGAATAAAATTCCTCATTACTGGATTGAGAAAACAGGAATAAAGGCACCCAGATGAAGACCAGTAGAATTTTTCCGGACATAAATAAATGGATGATTAGAATTATTCAAAAATAAGGATAATTCGATAGAAAGGTCAGCAGGAGAATTCACAGAGAAGGGTGGGCAACCAGTGCAACAGCACCTAAAACACCTGCCTGATTATGATTCAAAGCTGTCAATTGCACATGGATTTTGTTCCTGAAATGAGGAACCAGAAAAGAATTAAAATATTTTTCAAGAGGATTAAATAGCAACTCGCCAGCATGGGATAGTCCCCCGGAAATAAATATAGCCTGTGGAAAAAGAAGATTACAGGCCATACCAAGACCATAGGCCAGAAAATAAGCAGTTTTATCAAAAGCTGCCAGGGCTATCTGGTCACCTTCACGGGCTTTCAGGTCAATATCTCGTGCAGAGAATGATAGTTCATCGGGTAAAGGTTGCCGGGCTTTTTCCAGTTCTTCCATGTAGGTTTTTTTTAAACCCACCGCTGATACATATGTTTCGAGGCAGCCTTTTTTACCGCAATTACATTTTCTACCTTCGGGAATCAGGGTAACATGTCCCATTTCTCCTGCCAATCCACTTGTTCCCCTGTACAATGCTTCACGGATTACGATGCCGCTTCCCAGACCCGTACCCAGAGTAATCAGTATAAAATTTTTCAGAGTTCTGGCATTACCGAATATTTTTTCACCCCACGCAGCCGCATTAGCATCATTGTCCAGAACCACATCCGTGTGAAAAACTTCAACAGCAATTTTACGGGCTGGAATTATTCCCTTCCATGGCAAGTTAGGAGCATTTTCGATACAACCCTCGAAAAAATTGCCGTTTGGAGCACCTATGCCAACACCCTTAACCTTTTCTTTGACACGGGATTTAATTTCCATAAATAAATAACGGATATCATTGAAAGCCTGTGTTTGCAGTTGAAAATCTGAGATTATTTGACCTTCAGAATTTACCAAAGCTACCTTTACCGCTGTTCCGCCAATATCTATTCCCAGATACATTTTACTGCTTTAATTGAAATGTAAAGATAAGAAGAAAAAGCTGCTCAGTAGTAGAGCAAACGAATTGTAATGAGCGTGTCGCTTTTTAGGCGAACCATGGCTTCCTGAAATGAAGGCGCTTTCACCACTGGTTTTACATTGTTTGAAAATCCAAATCCTTCTCTGGGAATACCCAGCATATTTCTGTCACATTGGTCGTTGCTGTTTTTATCATGATAAAGCGCAATGGCATATTCCCCTTCAGGTAAACGGAAATAGACCGTTTCATCATTTCCACTTACAGGAATTTTTTTTGTTTGATATTCTTTGTTTTCTTCGGGAAAACATTCAGGAGTGTTGTAAAGGGAGACAATCAGAGTGCCCTTTGCAGGGTAAATATT
>CAYNBC010000286.1:0-3049 GCA_964395255.1 uncultured Sphingobacteriales bacterium
AGTTAAACCTTCAATATGAACTTTTTATAATTATTTTTGTGACAATAAATTATTTCCCATGTCAGAAGCCTTGATATCACTTAAAAATGCAGCATTCTACCAGAAAGAATCCATGATACTATCCCGGGTAACGCTTGAACTTTTTCCCGGGGAATTTGTTTACTTGATTGGAAAAACAGGTTCTGGAAAATCAACACTTCTTAGAACTCTTTACGGAGACTTACCTTTAAAAGAAGGTACCGGAGTTGTTGAAGGTTTTTTACTCCATAAATTAAAACCAAGACAAATACCTTATTTAAGAAGAAAACTAGGTATTATTTTTCAGGATTTTCAATTATTAACTGACCGGACTGTTTTTGAGAATTTAAGATTCGTACTTAAAGCCACAGGCTGGAAATCGGAAAATTTAATTCAGAAAAGGATTGAAGATGTGTTAACCCTGGTGGGTTTAAAAACAAAAGGATTTAAATTTCCCTTTGAATTATCGGGAGGAGAACAACAACGGGTTGCTATTGCTCGTGCTTTAATGAATGACCCTAGAGTGATTCTAGCCGATGAGCCTACCGGCAATCTTGACCCGGAAACCTCTCAGGACATTCTGGAATTATTGTTCAAAATCAAAGATACCGGTGCCTGTGTTTTCATGGCTACTCATAATTACAGTATCATCGAACGATTTCCTTCCAAAGTTTATAAAATCGAAAACGGAAGCCTGTTTGAATTAAGACCCGAGCAATCTCTCCACAAGTAAACCAGCATTTTTTCGATTGTCAAAATTCTCCAGCAAGAGTTGTCGTCTTTTTTCCCTGTCTTTTTCTTCAAAGGGCTTTTTCATTAGCTCTTTTATTCTTAATGCAAAATCTTCGGGTTTATCTGCTACCACACATAAATCTTCAAGACCCGTGTCTTTTACCATTGTGGAATTGACAAGACAATGCCTCCCTTTAAACAGGGCATTTAACAATTTCAATTTAATACCTGTTGCCTGAAAGGTAGGTAAAATATTAATGTGCGCCTGACTAATCAAATCATCCATTTCGCCTGGCCGGGGTTGCATAAGTTTGATGTGATAGTGTTTTTTTACAGCCTTTTTCAATCGTGGTGAAGGATTCATTCCAGCAATTACTACAGGAACCATAATTTCAGAAAACACACTCTCAACAAGAAAAAGAGCCGCTTCATTATTTTCGCCTACTCCCAGGTTTCCATGGTATAGTACATACTCACCTGTGCCCGGTAAAGATGTTATTTTTTCATTGGGATGAAAAACTGGAAGATAAAATGCACTTCCATGCTTGAGTCTTAAAATTTTATAGTCTGAGGGAGAAATGGCTGCTATTAAATCAGCTTTATCAAGGATTTGCTGATATGTTCTTAAACAACGTGCTTCATTGGCATAGTAAAATCTCTTTAGAGGGTTTTTCTCAACTTTTGCCAGATGCTTATAATAAACATATTCGATATTGTGCATGCGCACAATTTTCAACCTGTCTTTTAAAGCGGTATGGTTCAGATAATAGGTTGTGTGCAAGCCTTCAAACAATACAGGCCAGTCGTTCTCAAGAAGATGATGCATCAATTGTCGGGATTTCCGGGTTTTAACAATATAAGGCATCCTGACTGAAAAAGGATTGGCTACCCGGATACGGGGATAATAAAATATTTTTTCACAATTATTCTCCAGTTCAATGGATTTTTGCCTGCCATATTGGAAACAATGTAACCATATTTTAACCCCCTGTTCATAAAGGAATTTGATTTTGTAATAAACATCTATCACTCCTCCGTAATTGGGCGGATATGGTATGTCAAATGTAATGATATGCAGTTTTTTACCAGATTCGCTCATAAAGTGTTATCAGTTTTTTGCTTTCATTTTTCCAGTTAAAAAGTCTGGCTGCTTTTAAATTGTTTTCAACCAATTGCCGGTAATATTCCGGGTCATTACATAATTTTTCTATAGCTTCTTTCAGTTGTTTATACGAATAATCTATCAAAATGCCTGTATCGAATTGTTCGACAATTTTACGGTATTCAGGAAAATTATTCGAAATGGAAGGAACACCCGCATGCATGTAGGCAAAAAATTTATTACTCAGGGAATAATAATAACTTTTACTGGAAGGATGAAGTAAATTATATCCAATGTCAGCAGTTGCTGTCAATAATTTGATTTTTTCAGGAACTAAATATCCGGTTAAAGTAATTTTATGATTTAACTGGTATTGTTTAATGCTTTTTTCGACCTGATGAAATAAGTCTCCATCTCCCGCAATAATAACCTGGACATCCATCTCTCTTGCAATTTGTATGAGCCATTCAAGTCCCCTGCCTTTGTTTACAGCACCTATATATAATATGGTAGGTACAGAGTTAGGGGTTTTCGTTTTTTTTCTGGCAAAATAATTTTCGGGCGGGACATTGCGGATTAAATAAAAATTGCGTTTGTAGCGTCTCTGTAATTCAGCAGCAAGGCTTTCCGAAACAGTGTAATTCAGTGTGGTGGAAGGTATGCAAATTCGCCCTATTTTATCCCAGATATTTTTAACTGCTGCTCTTCCTTCCAGTTCCGGGACTTCTGTGAAATATTCGTGAGCATCGTATATTAATTTAATCCCTTTTATCCTGGAAACCAGCCATGCAGCAAGAATTGTATCCATATCCACCGCACAAATGGCATCACATTTTTGAAATAAAAGGAAGAAAAACAAACGAAAATTTAACTCAGCATAAAAGAAAAAAGAACGCTGGAAAATTAGCTTTAACCTCTTCTGCCGGTATAACTCCTGTTTTAATTCTGGTGAAAGAGGCTTTTTCCTTCCCACGAGTAAAATGTCATAGCCATATTGGGATAGAGTACTGCAAATACGGTTCATCCGAAGGTCATATCTCAAATCATTGCTAACTGTAAAAACTATTCTTTTCATGAAAATAAAACTAATTTTCCCCGCGGGTCCTTTTTCAATTTATTTTTGTCGAGTAACCATCGAACGGCTGTTGCTACTTTATTTTTTTCTTTGAAACGAATAAGGTGAATTAGCTCTTCTTC
>CAYNBC010000287.1:0-3047 GCA_964395255.1 uncultured Sphingobacteriales bacterium
ATTTATGACAGAGCATTGCATAAAAGCAATACTGTTGAAACGCCACCTATAAATTATTTTCCATAAATGATGAACTATCAAAATCTGGTCAATTCAATCTTTTCGAAAAAATCATTTCTTTGTGTGGGGCTGGATACAGTTTATGAAAAAATTCCGGAACCAATTCGTCATCATTATGATAATCCGGTTCTGGAATTTAACAGGCAGGTAATAGAACAAACCCGGGACTTTTGCGTAGCTTATAAAATCAATACGGCTTTTTATGAAGCCATGGGAAGCAAAGGCTGGGAAACACTGGAAAAAACTGTAGGTTTGATTCCTTCCACACATTTTAAAATTGCCGATGCAAAAAGGGGTGATATCGGAAATACCTCCAGAGCCTATGCCAGGGCATTTTTCGAATATATGCCTTTTGATGCCATAACAGTTTCACCGTATATGGGTAGTGACTCGATAGAACCTTTTCTGGAATTTGAGAATAAGTGGGTCATCATTCTTGCTTTAACCTCCAATAAGGGCTCCATTGATTTTCAGCAATTAAAATTACAGACAGGCATAAAATTATATGAACAAATTATCGAAACCACGAAACATTGGGGTTCGGAGAATCAAATTATGTATGTGGTTGGAGCTACACATCCTGAAGAATTAGCACACATCCGTCAAATGATTCCCCATCATTTTATTCTGGTTCCCGGTGTCGGAGCTCAGGGCGGTGGAGTTGAACAGGTTGTCAGGGCAGCGATGACTCCTGATGCCGGCTTATTAATTAATGTTTCCAGAGGGATTCTATATGCTGGAAATCCTTCATCTTTTCCTGAAAATGTAAAAGCCTCGGCACAAAATTATTTCAATCAGATGCAGAGGTTCTTCTCATGAATACGGGCATATTGAAAATAAAAAAGGCTACCCGTCAGGATAGCCTTTATTCACAGGATGAGAAGATTTATTATTTTACTTCTTCGTAATCGACATCGGTTACTTCGCCATCGTCTTTAGGCTGAGACGAATCGGAGGTTTGAGAACCACCGGCTGCTCCAGAAGCTTGCTGCTGAGCCTGTTGTTGAGCCTGATATAATTCCTGCGAAGCAGCCTGCCAGGCATCATTGAGCTCTTTGGTATATTTGTCTATAGCATCAAGGTCCTGATTTTTATGAGCCTCTTTGAGTTTATCTTTGGCTTTTTCAATGGCCTCTTTCTTATCTGCAGGTATCTTGTCACCATATTCTCTCAATTGTTTTTCTGTAGTGAAAATGAGTGTATCAGCAGCATTGATTTTTTCCACTCTTTCTTTTTGTTTTCTATCTTCCTCGGCATATTTTTCAGCTTCGGCTTTCATTCTTTCAATTTCTTCCTGGGTCAGGCCTGATGAAGCTTCAATACGTATTCTTTGTTCTTTTCCGGTACCTTTATCTTTAGCGCTCACATTCAGAATACCATTGGCATCTATGTCGAAAGTAACTTCAATCTGGGGAACACCTCTGGGTGCAGGAGGAATACCGTCAAGGATAAATCGTCCGATGGTTTTATTATCTTTGGCCATAGGTCTTTCGCCCTGTAGAACATGAATTTCAACGGAAGGTTGGTTATCGGCAGCAGTAGAAAAGATTTCACTTTTACGGGTCGGAATGGTTGTATTGGCAGGAATCAGTTTGGTAAACACACCTCCCAGTGTTTCAATACCCAGTGAAAGTGGAGTTACATCCAGCAACAGTACATCTTTTACTTCACCGGTCAAAACACCACCCTGTATAGCAGCACCAATAGCCACAACTTCATCGGGGTTCACACCTTTAAAAGGCTCTTTACCGAAGAAGTCTTTAACCAGCTTCTGAACTGCAGGAATACGTGTTGACCCTCCGACCAGGATAACAGCATCGATATCGCTGGTGGTTAAGCCAGCTTCCCTGAGAGCAGTTTTACAGGGCTCAAGGGTAGCCTGTACCAGATGGTCTGTTAATTGTTCAAATTTGGAACGGGTTAATTTTTTAACCAGGTGTTTGGGAACATTATCAACAGCAGTTATATAGGGAAGATTGATTTCAGTTTCCTGAGAGCTGGATAATTCAATTTTAGCTTTTTCAGCGGCTTCTTTCAGCCTTTGCAAAGCCATGGGGTCTTTTGATAAATCTACATTTTCATCTTTTTTAAATTCTTCGACCAACCAGTTAATAATAACCTGATCAAAATCATCACCACCCAGGTGGGTATTACCGCTGGTAGATTTTACTTCGAAAACACCATCACCCAGTTCAAGAATGGAAATATCAAATGTACCACCACCAAGGTCATAAACGGCAATTTTCTGGTCGTTGGCTTTTTTGTCAAGTCCATAAGCCAATGCAGCAGCGGTAGGCTCATTGATGATTCTTCTTACCTTCAGACCAGCAATTTCACCAGCTTCTTTGGTGGCCTGGCGCTGGGCATCGTTAAAGTAAGCAGGAACAGTAATGATAGCATCGGTTACGGTTGTACCCAGATATTCTTCAGCTGTTTTTTTCATTTTCTGAAGAATCATGGCTGAAATTTCCTGGGGGGTATAAAGTTTGTCCTTGATTTTTACCCTTACTGTATCATTTGTACCTTTTACTACTTCATAGCTAACCCTGTTTCTTTCTTCCACCACTTCATCATAGCGGTTACCCATGAATCGCTTGATAGAAGCTACTGTATTTTTGGGGTTAACAATTGCCTGCCTTTTGGCCGGGTCTCCTACCTTAATTTCACCATTGTCAAGAAATCCTACAACCGAAGGTGTAGTTCTTTTTCCTTCGCTATTGGGAATAACCACCGGCTGATTACCTTCCATTACAGCTACACAAGAGTTGGTGGTTCCTAAATCAATTCCTATTATTTTACTCATATCTTTTTATTTTTCTAATTTTAACAATTTGAGCTAAAAAATCGCCCCTGAATCTTCAATAGAAGTGCCAAACACTAAAAATGTAATCAGGATAAAAAAACAGACAGGGTTTGCTGACAATAAGTCAGTAATTATTCGATAAAATTATAGTTAATCATCAGGTCGGAATTGAATAAAATTTCCT
>CAYNBC010000288.1:0-2370 GCA_964395255.1 uncultured Sphingobacteriales bacterium
ATATAATGCTGAGAGATGAGCTATTAAGGAAGCAGGTGACGAAAATTCCTGACCGCTCAAAGGAAGAGTAATCAAAATAAACAGAAAATAATATTTGATATAGCCGGCATCCTTCTTTACCGGCAACAAAATGGCTCTGATTAAAAGAATCAGAACGCCCAAAACAAAAAATATCCCGAAGCGTGTATAATCACCAATAATCCCGATATCCGACTGATAATATCCATAAGAAGATTTAAGAGATTCTACATATTGGCCGTATCCGGAATCGAGTGAATGTGCGCCATTACCTGTAATATAAGCCAAATCGTTCGGAAAAAACTCCGTCAGAAAGAAACGAGCTGCCCTCACACGGATATCCTGCTCTATATTTTCAGCCTGTTGCTGAGTAAGCTGAACAAGCTCCAGGATAATATCTTTGAACAATAAGAACAACGGAATGATGGTAATAAATCCCAGAAATCCAAGTACAAATTTGGATTGAATGGTGCCACTTAGCATCACATTTATCAAACTGACCAGTATAACTGTCAAAAGAACCTGACGCGTACCCAGCAAAATGATAACGGCCAGAAAAACAACAATCAGTAATAAATACCAGTAATTTTCCCTGTAAATAATTTTATTTAAAGCCAGGAAATAAGCCAGTAATAAAAAAGATAATCCAGGTAGAAAAATTCTAACTGTACCGCGCTCCAGATCAACCCGGGCATCAAACAACAGTGTAGGGTATATTGTGAACTGAATAAAAAACAATAAAGCATAACCTGCGGCAAGCAACAGAAACGCTTGTTCCAGGTCTTTTTTCCTCAAGCGAAGAATATGAACCACGGCATATACAAGATAATAATACATTCCTCTTTGGGCTATGGCAGTTGTTTTCAAATCCTGACCATGCGCATAAGCAGCCATGAACATACTTAAAACAACGCCAATAAAAATGAGTAAAATCTCATATTTAAAATGGAAAATAAATAAATCATGTTTTTCATAGACCAAATAAACAACAAGAAGAGCAGCCATTACGGCCAGCCCAACCAATTCAAGCAATTTAAATCCCTGCTCACCGATAAAGCTAAAACGAAAAAAGGCAATCGCACATAAAGCAATAAAAAAATATATTATTTTTCTTAAATTTTCATTCATCCCCCAGAAATTACTTTACGGAACATGGCTTCAAAAATTCCGGGATAATCCAGCTGAGCAAAATAATTATATCTTTCACGTATATGTTTTATGTTTTCATCTCTGAATGGCCCATCTTTCCAGAGCAATAACATTTTTTCAGCCAGTTGGTCAATGTCATTGGGGTCAAAAACAAATTTGTTATTACCCATGTGTTCGGGTAGAGTTGTTGCATGGGAGCAAATAACAGGAATGCCGAATCTCATGGATTCAAACAGAGGTCCAGAACCTGCCTCGTACAATGTAGGAATAACAACCATTCTGGCATTCTGGTATATGATATAAAGCTCTTCGTCAGTAACCATTCCGGTAAAAAGGACATGTTTTTCAAGCCCAAATTCTTGAATAGCCGGCTTTAGAGTTTTTTCAAAGTAATTACTTTTTTTCCCGGTAGCAACCCAGAATAAATCCGGATTATCTGGTAAAAGTATTTTCATGGCTTTCAAAACGGCCATGTGATTTTTATGCGGCCAGGTTGCAGCAGGAGTTAAAAAATAAGGTATCCTGATGCCATACTTCTCCTGTACCTCTTTCCATTCTATTTCTGGTTCTTTGTAATTCCAGTCCTCAGTGTCCGGAGGGGTACATACCGAAATTTTCTGCTTTTTAATCCGGAAATATTTTATTATATCATCTTTGACATGGCTGTAAGAAACAACAATATGCTGGCTTTCGTTGAGAGCTATGTAATAACTGATACTTTTGTACATCCTTTCTTCAGGAGTAAAAAACTCAGGGAAATGAAAATGCTGCAAATCATGCATGGTAATAACAACCGGTACTTTTAAATGATAAACCGGAGATAATTGCATCGGTACGAAAAAAAGTTGTAT
This sequence comes from uncultured Sphingobacteriales bacterium, assembly GCA_964395255.1. GTDB lineage: Bacteria > Bacteroidota > Bacteroidia > CAILMK01 > JAAYUY01 > CAYNBC01. Next base: position 2,019 of record CAYNBC010000288.1, read on the forward strand.
CTGAAAGCGATTGAAAAAACGAATATCGGGATTTAATAACTTATAAATTCTCAGGTAAATGGGGTTTTTTCTCCCTGTCAAATAATATCTGTTCAGGTAATAATTGGCGGTTCGTCTGAGAAATTCTTTTAAACCGGTTCTTTTTTCATACAAAACAGGTTCAAAATGAGGGATGGTTTTGAAAGTTTTTATAATCTCCTGCTGGTCAGAAGAGTAAAAAATGTAAAGCCGGTCAATATAGTTAACTTTCGACAACATTTTTAACAGAAGTAGAGCATACTGGTAAATGCCTCCGTACTGGATAGAAATATGAGAAAAATAAAAACCTATTTTCATGACCTCATATTATAGC
>CAYNBC010000288.1:2380-3028 GCA_964395255.1 uncultured Sphingobacteriales bacterium
AAAATGACCATAAAGCGGAATGAGATGGGGATATTTTTGCTCCCATTGTTGCTTTAATTCATGATAAATTTCTTTATAATGAATAATTTTACCTACGTAAGTCGGTAAAATGATATTGGCAAATTTTTTCTTAAAACGAAACAATGAATCGTGTAATGAAGGAGTCATTCCGCCTCCCAGACATATAAATTTAGCTCCTTTTTTAAGAAAATATTCAATACCAGCTGCAAAAGCTACATCATTTGAATATAATTTTAATGCATCAGGATGAGAAGCTTCGAGATGAAAAGTACAAATTTGGTTATAAAAATAAACCATGAGCGATGAAAGAATTTGATTGTCCGGCCCCATCACATTTATCAGAGCACATTTTCCTTTCAGGTTTTGTTTGTTTTTTTCAAAATAGTCTGACGGAAAATGATACCAGGCATTAAAATTTTTTCTTTTTGCTGTTTGAAGATATAATTGGGCAAAATGATTCATGGTTGTTAAATCCCAATCTTCTTCTACATGAGCGCCAGATCGAAGCGACTTATTTACATGCCCTCGTGTGCTCTTATCGGGAATGGTATAATCCGAACCTCCAGTTATACCAAGGTTAAATCTAACAAGGTTATAATCAGCCCATCTTATGAAGCTGTTTATAAC
>CAYNBC010000289.1:0-1434 GCA_964395255.1 uncultured Sphingobacteriales bacterium
ATGTGACAATAAACTGATAATTATAGATGTTAGCAGAAATTTCAATCCTGGGAACTCCTTCGGAATATTTAATGGCATTGTCAATCAGGTTATAAAAGGCATTTACCAAATGAAATTTATCACCTTGAATGGAATAATTCTGATAATGGAATTCCGAAACTGAAATAATAGCGCCCGTTTTTTCACTGACCAGCTTAGCTTTTTTCTGGAGCTGCTCCAGCAATTCCCGGATATTTATTTCCTCAAGATTCAATTTAAAATCATTATCCTCAAGCATGGCATTTTGCATAACCAGATCAATCAAATGGGATAAGCGTTCGGTTTCTTCCCTGATAATTCTACTGTAACGGACTTTTTGTTCTTCACTGGAAATCATGGCAGGATCGGTTAATGCTTCGCTGGCAAGTGAAAGCGATGCAATGGGCGTTTTAAGCTCGTGCGTCATATTACTGATAAAGTCATTTTTAATACCTTCCAACTTTTTCTGTTTGATAAACTGAATCAATGTGTAGGAGAGAAGTAAAATTAATATCAAAACTATTATCAGGCTGGTTATCAGGTAAACCCCTTGTTTTTTATATAAATACCGGTTTAATTCGGGAAAATATATCTTCAGCAAATAAGATTTTTTTAAAACAAGGTCAGGAAATAACTCAATACCCAAAGTAGATAATTTAATTCTGGTGGTATCTTTTCCCATGTATAAAATAGCCTGACCGGATGGAGTAAAAATACCGGCTTCAAAAGGGATAAAAATGTTTTGTCGGGCCAATTCTTCCCTTAAAACCTTTTTAATGACCTGTTCGTTAAGATGCAGGGCGTGCTTTTCATCTGAACCCAGGGAAGCCAATTCATTTAACAAGCCGGAAAGTATCTCAATTTGATGTTCTGCGTTTTTTGATTCTCGGCTAAAATTTTTGTTGATAACAATCACTTCATCCTGTTCGCGTGCTTTCCACTTTAAATCTGTTGGCAGATGCTGACTCATGCTGTCATGCGTAATCGAAATCTTTTCGCTGTTGGAATCAATGATAATATTGATATTATAATCATGTAATTGCTTTTCCTGATTAAGGGATGCCAGCGAATCGATAAAATCCGGAAATTGAAGTATTATGTTTTTATAAGTTTTAAGAAGCTGTATCCAGTTTGCATCCCCGGAAATCTGCAACATACTTCCCAGAAGATTAAGTTTTTCCAGTTTGATTCTGCTGTTTTCGAGAGCATGAATCACCTGTATTTTAAATAGTTCTTCTTGTAAAGCATACGAAGAACGTATCTGAATAATCTGGACACTAATCAAAGAAAGGAGTAATAACCCTGAAATCAGACTTAGTATTTTTAATCTTTTGAGTGTCATGGTTTCCGTGATACAAATCTACTTTATCATCTCAGGATTAATTTTTAATTAACAATCTTTAACATGAATTAACC
>CAYNBC010000289.1:1444-1996 GCA_964395255.1 uncultured Sphingobacteriales bacterium
TAACCGGCCTTAACAACGGTTGACATTGGATTTGAATTAATTTTGATGTAAAATTAAAGAAAATGAAAAAACTCATATTTATCACTTTGTTGTTTGCTTGTTTGGGACTTATAGCTCATGCTCAGGAAAAGGTTGAAAAAAAGAAAATTGTAAAAATTGAAATAAAAAATGATAACGGTAAATCCACTGAGCAAAAAATAGAAATCAATAGCAATGATGACGGTACATATCTTTATCGAAGGTATGAGGATGGTAAGCTGGTAGAAGAAAAGAACCTTACTGAAAAAGAACTCGAAAACTATGAATCGGGAGTGGATATGGATATTTCTGAAGGCGATTCGCTGGTTGAAGATGAAGAATGGGAAGGATATCTGCTAAATAAAGATAAGCTTCTGGGTGGTATTAAAGATGTTTTAAAACAAATGAATGAATCCATGAATCTTGATGAAACCATGGAAGAAATTGAGAAGCATCTTGATGAGTTAAATGAAGAATTTGAAAAAAATTTCCTGGATGAAGACATGGAATTTTATTTTGATAATGGTAGAAAAT
>CAYNBC010000289.1:2006-3005 GCA_964395255.1 uncultured Sphingobacteriales bacterium
TGAAATCAATCGTTCCGAGCACCACATTTCCAGCGAAAAAAGCATAGAGCAAAACCCGGTGAAAGTTTTCAATGGATAGAGAAAAAATCAACCTATACCTATACTGTAAAGGATTTTGATAAAAATGCCCCCGTTCAGGTTAAGAATAATTTGAAAATCAGTAATTTTACTGTAAATCCCAACCCGGCAAAAAGTGAGTTTGAAATTTCCTTTACCAACCCCAAAGCCCGGCCTATAAGCATTGTCATTTATAATCTGAATGGAGAAAAGCTTTTTTAAAGAAGATATTATCGGAGAAAAGGAAATAGTGCGGGTCATTAGACCTGATATTAAGTTACCCGGTTCCTACATTTTACGCATAGAATCTGAAGGAAAATATTTCAATAAGTTACTTCTGGTGGAACCCTGATTTTGTGATTTAAGAGGCCAACTCAAAAGCTGCTTTTTTAAGCAGCTTTTTTATGTTTCTTCTTCATCTTCTTCGAATACAGAAAATTCTTTGGCTTTGGCTTTATATCTTTCGAAGCGTTTAGAGGTGGTCATGAAATAAAAAGTAACAGCAAGAAGTAATATACGGGAAGCAAACAGTTCGTCAAACTTCTTGTAAATTATCACGGAGGCAATAAGATGAGACAATATAGCCAGGAATAAAACCAGTGCACTAAGTCGTGTTAAATCTGAAGTTCTGTTAAAACCACCAATTATTAATAGAAAACTGAAGAAAATATAAACCAATGAAAGAAGAAAATATTCACTGGTTATTTCAGGGCTCATCAATCTGGGGCCATAATAAACAATCATGTATATAAAAACAGCAATTCGGAGAAACCACTTGGCCAGGCCATAAAATCTGGGCATAGTACTCAGGTCGCTCAAGAAATCTTTTATTACTCCCATTTGATTAGTTTTTTCAAATATAAAATAAATTTAAATAAATATAAGAACTCGAAAACGAATTCCTAAAACTCCGTTTACCCAGTATTTCAAATTAACTCAAGG
>CAYNBC010000290.1:0-2987 GCA_964395255.1 uncultured Sphingobacteriales bacterium
CCCAATAACCCGTATTTTAGAATTACCTGTTTCATGATTTTTATTTCAAAAGTAGTTATTTTCTCAATTTTATGTTTACCTCATTCGTTTCAGAAGCCCAATTTCGAATAACAATAATAAAAGGGCAAGGATAATGAAATAATACCATAGAGGGGATTTTTGTTCATCCATTGTCAGAAATTTTTCCACATCGGCATTTTTCCCTTCAACAACCTTAAACCCCAGACCAGATAACTTATCTTTCAATTTCTTGTAATCTAAATCCTTAACCATTCCTTCTTTTCGTGAAGAATTGACCGCCAGAACCGGCATGTCCGGGGATGCATTCTCAGGCACCAAACAGCGGTAAAAACCTGGTTTATCAAACTGACAATCTATGAATAACCTTACAAAACCTGATAAATTTTTTTGGCGGGGAATAAAAGTTTCATCGTTGTACTGGCATTTAACGACATCATCTTTGTTATTTAAGTCCACAGTAATGTCGACCATCTCCCCTGAACAGGAAGAATAAGACAATGGTACACTGCCTTCCGAAGTGAATGCCATTCGAAACAAAAGTGGTACAAACCAGGGGCTGCGAGCAAAATCAGTCCAATATTCTGTTAATGGAGTGGATAAAACATAAAAATGACTTTTGTAAAACCTGCCATGCGTGATAAATGGAAAATTCAAGCTTTTCCATAAAACATCTTCATCCGGACTGATGGCATTCCGGGTATAAAGGCGTAAAACTTTAGGTGTTTGAACCTGTGATGGAATTTTATCCAGTATTTCTGTAAAAAATTTCTTTTGAAAATCAGGTTTTTCAAGCGATGTGTTTAAATACTCTGGTTTTGTAAACCCTGAAGTATTCAGGCCGGATAAAATGTTGTTAACCCCACTCAACGATAAAGAATCTACAGGTGGGATTATGAGCAAACAAATTGGGTACTCTTTCATTTTTTGGATCAACTCACTGGTCAAAGCCGGAGAAACTTCTCTTAAACCATTTAGAATGACCATTCCTTCCTTGATAGAAAGGCTCAAATTGTCATCGTAGGCAATTGATTGAAATTGAAAATAGGGTTCTGATTTAAAAGCAGCTTTCAAATATATTGAAGGGCTTTTATCATAAACTTCAACTACTTCCAATTCCTTTTTCACAAGAACACTGCTATACCATTGATTATCAAAGGTAATCGGATAATCATTTATCTTTACTGTAATTTTTTGCCAGCCTGCACTATCAAACACAACGGGAATATGACACCATCGGGAATCATCAGCAGCCAGCTCAATTTCTGAAAGACCTTTCTGAGCACCATTTACGATTACAGCTACTGGTAATTTCACCTTTTCCTCCCCACCTATTCGTAATAGATGAATTTGTAAATCTGTTTTTTGTCCCGGTATGTTTACAGGAGAAGCAGTTATTACTGTATCAATAAAAATATTGGAGTATTCATCAGCCTGCAAAGGAAAAAAGTAATATGTAATGGTAGAATCGATCAGCTTTTTATTGATATTTTGTAAGTTCCCTATATTCTGAAAATCAGTAAAAAGGTATACTTCTTTCCGAATTGTCTTTTCGTTTTTAAAATCCTCTTTTATTCTATCCAGAATCGTAAATAACTGCACAGGGGTATAGGAATATTCCAGTTCACTCAATTTCAAAATGGCATCATCGCGGCTTAAAAATAAAGAATAATCTTCAGCGGAGGAGTTGCTTAAAATCATAACCTGATCATCCTCGTTTAGTGCCTCAATAAGCTTCATAGCAGATTGAACAGCTTTTTCAAACAGGCTTTGCTGATTGGAAGTATTTTGCATGGATGCTGAGTTGTCAAGGTAGAGGATAATTTTACGGCTATTTAAATTTACGGGCATTTCATCCTGAGGAAGATAGGGTTGAGCAAAAGCCATAACCAAACTAACGATAATCAGGATTCTGATTAAAAGTAAAAGCCATTTCTTTACTTTGTTCTGCTTTTCTTTTTCACGAATCAGGTTTTGTAAAAATGCAATATTGCTAAAAGGAACTTTTTTAAATCTTCGAATATGAATTAAATGCAATATAATGGGTATTGCAATAAGCGCCAGCCCCCAGAGAAAAGATGGATAAAGAAAGTTCATACTACTTTGACCGATTGAACTGTAAAGATAAGTTATAAAACAAAAAAGCCACCCGTTGGGTGGCTTTTTTGATGGCTATAAATATTTATTTTTGAATTCTGACTGAAATAACAATATCTCCCTGGCCTGAATAACCGTTGATTTGTTTGACATAGAAAAGGCCATACTTATTTTTTTCAGTTTTAAAGGCATACATGGAAGGATTGGGAAAGCCTCCGGTATTATCGTGCAAATAAGCAGCAAGAGTTCCTTCAGTGGAAGATGAACTGGTGTATTTCTGGGCAAGTTGACTGGAAGTTAAGTTATTGAATTCATCCAGTGTAATAGAACCTTCTGCGATAAGTTTAAATGTAGTATTGTTCCTAACTGAATATTCATGTACTTTGTAAACAGAGAATTGATTGGGGCCTGTACCAAAAACTTCAGTATTGCTCGGAGATGCAAGTGTAGCTGTGTAAGTACTTCCATAGAAATAGACCATGTCAATCTTATTCTGATTGTTGAATGCATCATTGACAAAATAAACCGTTCCATCAGTTGCTGAAAGAAGACTTCCGTAATCAACATTGGATTGAGCACCTAGTTGGGCTTCGTATGCGAATACATTGGCCGGGTCTTTACAATTTAAAACGAATTCTTTTTTAGTGGTTTGATTATCTTTATCAGTAGCAACAATGGTCAGGGTAATAACTTCACCATCCAGAACTGTAGCTGGTACTGTATAAGAATAATTAACATTGATAAAATTACCCGGAGAAGGAATGGCAAAAGTAGTATCAGTGTTGGTTTGGCCGGTACTGTTAAAAGTAATTTCGATGTGAACATCTTTCAATTTCGCATTGCTCTTGGAATTAGAATTAACAATAATATTA
>CAYNBC010000291.1:0-487 GCA_964395255.1 uncultured Sphingobacteriales bacterium
CCCGGCAAATTTCGTCCATACCTGAAAGAAAAATAGTGAAACCTTCTTTGCCATGGATACTTATAATATTCAAGTAAATATTCCAGCTCTATAACCTCATTTCTGCATCTTTTCAAAGCCTCATTAAACAATGTTTTAACTGTAAAATTATCAGGATATTTTTTTAAGAAATACCTGCAATTGTATAAAGCTCTCTCGCAATTTCCTGCCGTTAAAAAGATTTTTATTTTTTTGATGAGAAAGTTGGTATCATCCGGGTAGTTTGTTAAACCCCAACGGCAATATCCCAGAGCTGTGTCATATTGTTCCGTCCAGAATTCTACATCAATGGCTAAATCTATCGCACTGTAAATGGTGGGGTCAATTTTAAAAATTTCCAAGAGTTCTTTCCTGGCGCTGTCATATCTGGATTGCCAGGCATAAGTTCTGGCTCGAAATATTTTTACGGAATAAAATTCCGGATTAACATCAAGTATTCGGTTTAACC
>CAYNBC010000291.1:497-1670 GCA_964395255.1 uncultured Sphingobacteriales bacterium
AAATTGAGATTTGTAAGCATAATTACGTCCCCGGTCAAACCATTTATTAAGGATATCGTTGCCCTCCGTTCGTATAATTGTTTTTAAATCGGTAAAAAGGTCATTTATTTCCTGGTCTTTTGGATATTGAGATGATAACTTTTCAAGTAAAAAGTAAGCTTCCTCATATTGTTTCAGTGAAATCAGTATTCTGGCTTTCTTTTTATACAGGTTTTTATCATCCGGAAATATATTCAATCCATAATTGACAAGGCTTAATGCAGAATCAGCGTTGTTGGTCCAGCTTTCAAGGTCAATCAATGCATCAATAGTGCTGAAATATTTTTTGTCGAGTTTAAAGGCTTGGTAGAGCATGGTTCTGGCTCTGGGAAAATCTTCTTGCCATGCATAAGTTCTTCCTATTAAAACAATAACATCTTTATATTCAGGAAAATACGCTAAAATTTGATATCCTTTCTCACGCGCCAGTTCATATTGTTTGGCGAATGCCAGCTCCCTCATTTCCAGGAAGGCAGAGTCAGGGTTGAAAGGGGGTTTTATCTGGGCATTTACAGCTTGAGTTACAACGATAACCGATACAATTAGTAAAACTCTTTTCATCTTATCGATTTAACATCTCATGTCGTTTAACACGGATAGACAATTCATTGGGACTAAAGGGTTTTACTATATAGTCATCTGCACCTAATTCAAAAGCTTTTAAAATTGTTTCTTCAAATTTAACGGAAGATAATACAATAATGGGCATATTTTGTTTTAACTCGTTCCTTACCAGGTTGATAAGCTCCAGGCCGCTAAGAAATGGCATTAACAAATCAGTAATTATCATATCAAAAGATATTTCCTTAACCAGTGCAGCGCCTTTTTTACCATCGGTCGCAGTATAAACTTCATGGCCGTCTTTTTTCAGCTTCAATTCTATCATCTTGAGCATCATCACATCGTCTTCACAAACTAGTATTTTCATATTTGCTATTTTTTGAAGTCAGATTTTAATTGATTAATAACTTCAGTACAAACTTCTTCAATCCGATTAATTATTTCCGGAATTTCCTCTTCATTTGCCCGTTTAAGTGCAAGGCTTTCAAGTGTGTCAACTTCATGCATAATGGAAATAATACCCAGCATGTTTACATTGGATAAAAATTTATGGGAAACATGTCTTAGATGGTC
>CAYNBC010000291.1:1680-2971 GCA_964395255.1 uncultured Sphingobacteriales bacterium
TTTTCTCATAGGCTTCTTTTATTTGTTGAATAACCCTGGGTGTGTTTTCAATAAATAAATCAATCATCTCTGAAATAAAACCCATGTCATCACCTGACATTTCTTTCAGCATGGAAAGATTATATAACTTTTGCATTTGTGAATTGGTATTCATTTTAATCCTATTTCTTTTCTATAATTTTCAAGTATAGTTGATACAATGGGCCTGTAGTACTTCCAGAAGAATTTGGTTCGTTCGTTGAAAACCATGTTTTTATAAAACAACCTGCTAATGTAAGGAATTCCTTTAAAATATGCAGAATTAAGTGTTATAGGATTATCAGCAAAGTCTCCACAGAAATAATAAAACTTGTAATCGGGTTTATCATGCTCAAAAAAGGCAGGATAACGGTTAGGAATTCCGTAATGTCTTAAAATGGAATCTCCCCTTTCATTGGGGTAAATCTGATAATAAGCCATTATTTTGTTGGATGGCCCCGGAAATGTAATATCATGCCAGTAAGGATAATGAATCTTTTCAGGAATACCATATTTCTCTTGAGCTTCTGGAGAAGAAATAATATAGGGAACTTCTATATCGAGGTCGGTTTTTTTCTCCAGAATAGCTATGCGTTCATCAAGATGGACATAAACAATTCCAGCTTTTGTAAATGGCCATTCTCCATTATGTTGTTCCTTATAAAGCCGGATAACCCAGCGGGGAAGTTCAGGGTTTTTTATGGTGTCAAGCAGGTCAAAATACCGCCCTGTCCAGCCCGTCCATTCCAGGTCAAATTCTTTCTCAAATTTTCTTCTCAGATTCCAGGGTGTTGGTGATGCAATACAGTTAAATTCAGTAATAATGAGTTTTTTTCTTTTTTTCATGGCCGAAAGCAAATACATATCCTGCTCACTCATACCACCATATATCTTGGGCGAATGTTCCGTTTCGAGTGAATCCAGGTACCATTCATTGTAATAAACCCCGTACAAATCCGTGTAATATATCATATCCAGGGCATCTGCCATGGAATCCAGTCGATCGTAGCTTATTGTATCAAGGTCGTGAATTTCGTATTTTTTACTTTTCATGGGGAGTACAGGGAAAAATCCGTAATAATCGGTAAAGCAATTATACAATTTATGGTTGGCTTTCTTTACATATTTGTGATAGGTCTGAACCCAGTTAAAACTGCGATGCTCATTTCTGAATTGGGTATGTACAGTTTTGTCCAGCGTAAGCATATTCATGGGATGAACAGGAGATAATAGCCATACGATATAACTCCATAGAGGGATTAAAATAATAACC
>CAYNBC010000292.1:0-2960 GCA_964395255.1 uncultured Sphingobacteriales bacterium
TTGACAGGCTGGGCAAGCTGGGGCATTACCTGAAAAAAATGAAAGAAAAAGGATTTATGGACCTTGAGAACCGCAAGGGTAAAGCTCCGGGTGGTTATAATTATCCTCTCAGTGAAACGGGTATCCCTTTTATTTTTATGAATGCTACAGGGCGGTTTCGCGATATGGTTACCCTTATGCACGAAGGAGGTCATGCTGTCCATAGCTTTTTAACCCGGGATTTACCACTGATATGGTTCCGTCATACACCTTCCGAAGTGGCCGAACTGGCTTCCATGAGCATGGAATTGCTCACTATGGATTACTGGGATGAGTTTTTTGACAGTAACGATCTAAAACGGGCCCGCCTAAAACAGCTGGAAGATGCTCTGTCCGTTCTGGTCTGGGTAGCCCGGGTCGATAAATTTCAACATGAAGTTTATTTACAAAAAGAAAACAGGATCCATCAATTTTGCCAGATATGGGAAAACATCAACCGTGAATATGAAACAGGAATGGTTAATTACAGCGGTTATGAAGAAGCTCAGCGAAAATTGTGGCATCAGCAACTCCATATTTTTGAAGTGCCTTTTTATTACATAGAATATGCTATTGCCCAGCTGGGTGCTCTTTCGGTCTGGAAAAACTTTAAGGAAAAGGGTTCTGTTGCTCTTGAACAATACCTTGATGCACTGGCAGCCGGCTATACTCTGACAGTTCCCGAGATTTATCAAAAAGCCGGCATTGAGTTCGATTTTTCATTGAACCACCTCCAGAGTTTAATGAGTTTTGTACTTGAAGAAATGAATAATATCAAAAAAGCATGAATATCTATTGCATAGGCAGGAATTATGTAAAACACATTGAAGAACTAAAAAATGAAATACCGGAACAACCTGCTGTATTTATGAAACCGGCCAATGCCATACTGGAAGGAGAAAAATTTTATTTGCCTTCTTTTTCAAAGGAAATTCATTACGAAACCGAGCTCATTATAAAATTGGGTCGTAAAGGAAGGTTTATCTCCGAAGAAAATGCACTCGAGCATATCGAAGCCATAGGACTGGGTATTGATTTTACGGCCCGAGATATTCAATCCATGCTGAAAGAAAAAAGATTAAGCTGGGAACTTTCCAAAGCCTTTACAGGTTCGGCTGTTGTGGGTGATTTTATCCCCATCGATTTGTTTTCATCGCTGGATAATATTCAATTTTCTCTCGAAAAAAACGGAACCGTTGTTCAAAAAGGCAATTCTTCTCACATGATATTTTCATTTGAAAAAATTATTTCATTTCTTTCTATCTATTTTGAGCTTAATCCGGGGGATTTGATTTTTACCGGAACACCCGAAGGTGTAGGACCTGTTGAAAAAGGTGATTTACTGTGCGGTTTTATTTTTAGCAACCAGATGTTTGAGGTAACTATTCAATGAAAAAAAAGTTATTACTTTTATTTTTCATATCCATTTTTATCAAGCTACATAGCCAACCATTCGATGAACTCAAAAAACAGTTTCATCCAGGTCCACCTTTACCTGTCCCGTTGGGTATATCAGGTTCGTTCGGTGAATTACGAAACAATCATTTTCATATGGGCTTAGACCTGAAAACCAATGGTGGAGGAGGATTGCCTGTATTAGCCATTGAAGATGGTTATATTTCCCGGGTAAGTGTTCGTTCTGAGGGTTTCGGAAGGGCTGTTTATATTCATCATCCTCAGGGTTTTACTTCGGTTTATGCCCATCTTTCCAGATTTAATGATGAAATTGAAAATTTTGTCCGTGACTTTCAATATAAAAATCAGGAGAATGAGCCTGATATTGAACACATACCTGAAGGTTTAATACCTGTAAAAAGAGGCGATACTATTGCCTGGAGCGGCAACAGTGGTAGTTCCCGTGCACCGCATCTTCATTTCGAAATCCGGGAAACCCGTTCGGAATGGCCTGTCAATCCTTTACTTTTTGGCTATTCGATAACTGACAATATGCCTCCGCGTTGTTACCGGATTGAACTCATACCCGGTGCCAATTCGACTATTGAAGTGGAATACTATGGGAAAAAAGGCACATACAGGAGGGTTTATCATAACAGGGCTGAGTTTATGCTATACAAATCGGGTGGTATTTACCGCCTTTCGGGTGTCAAGACCATTTATGCCTACGGAAATATAGGCGTAGCTCTGATTTCCTCCGATTACCTGGATAATTCTTCTTCCATTCTGGGGCTTTATCAACTGAAGCTTTTTAAAGATGATAAATTACATTTTAAGGCTACATTCAATTCCCTGGGATATGAGGAAACCCGTTATATCAATGCCTATCTGGATTATCCGGTTTATGTTACCCGGAGGCGTAAATTCCAGAGATTATTTATCCTGCCCGGAAACCACCTGGGAATTTATGATGCCAACATGAATAACGGTTGGCTGAATTTTGGTGAACATGATACTTCAATCATACGTATAGAAGTTTCCGATTTTTCAAAAAATACTGCGGTTGTTTCTTTTCGTGTCATCGGACAAGTTGTTTCGTCACAACCCTTGCAAACACCACCGTCTTCATCACTTGTGAAATATGATAAACCTTTTTCGTATAAGCAGGATGGAATTGAAATTTATTTCAGGAAAGGAAGTTTTTATGAAGATTTTACCTGGCAAATGAACAAAAAACCCGGGCAGGGGAGATGCGTTTCCGAAATATGGCAAATTGGAAATCCGGAAGTACCTATTCATAATCCTGCTATTTTAAAATGGAATAAATCGTCCACAGGACTGAATCGTTTTGACAAAATTCTAATTGCTGAAGCAGGAAAAAATTGGTACAGTGCTTTGCCTACAAAAGACAGTGGTGATTTTCTGATAACAAGCATTGAACACTTTGGCCAGTATTGCCTGATAAGAGATACCCTTTCACCGTTGATTAAAGCTATTAATTTCCACTATAACGGAGTGTACTCAAAAGAAAGAAAACTGATTTTGAG
>CAYNBC010000293.1:0-908 GCA_964395255.1 uncultured Sphingobacteriales bacterium
GAAACAAATTTTATCCAATTTTTTAAGCAATGCTATCAAATTTACCAATCAGGGTTATATTGAATTTGGTTATCAGGTAAAAAGCCTGAATCAGATCGAAATTTTTGTCAACGATACAGGTATTGGTATTCCTGCGGAAAGAAAAAATGAGATTTTCGAGAAATTCAAAGTTTTGAATTTAGCTCTCTCCAAAAAGATTGGAGGAGCAGGGCTGGGGCTTACTATTTCGCGGCATCTTGCTCAGTTGCTTGGTGGAGAAATTTATTTTCATTCACGGGAAAATTATGGAACTTCATTTTATTTACTCCTACCTGTTAGTATACCGGATGCAAAACCACCCGAACCTATTAAAAATGAATACACCAATAAATTTAACTGGGAAGAAAAAATCATACTCGTAGCCGAAGATGTTGAAATGAATTATATGTTCATCGAAGCTGCCTTGAAAAAAACCAAAGCAAAAGTAATATGGGCACGCTCGGGAGACGAAGCCATTCAAATAGTTCAAAATTCACTTAAAAAAGGTAAAAAAGTTGATTTGATTATTATGGATATTCAAATGCCCGACATGGATGGTTATGAAGCGACTCAGCAAATAAAACATATCGCTAATGATACAGTAATAATTTCACACACTGCTTTTGAGTTTGAAGAAGATATGCACAAAAGTCTTCAGGCTGGCTGCGATGACTACCTTCCCAAGCCTGTTACACCGGATATTTTGATTGATAAAATCAGCAAATACCTGAATAACTAAAAAAAAGCCCCTGATTCAGGGGCTTTTCTGTCAATTATTCCATGTATAAATCTTTGTGGCATTCAACACAAAGTTTAGTTTTCCAGGCTTGAACATCATCGTCCATATGGTAAAATTCGAGAGGCTGATTAACGCTACCCACCATAGTAGT
>CAYNBC010000293.1:918-2946 GCA_964395255.1 uncultured Sphingobacteriales bacterium
TAGTAGTATCAGGCCCTGATTGGGAAACGATGACATGGCATAAATTACAATCTCTGGAAATCACTTTTCCGTTGTTCGAAACATGTCTGTCGTCATGGCATCTGAAACAACCCAGTACTTCAAGGTGTCCTATATGATTGGGATAACTTTTCCAGCTTGCATTCATCTCAGGGAAAAAGTTATTCCTATATTCTTCTTGCAAAATGGTAATGAAATTGTCAATCTTGTCTCTTTGTTCTTGAAACAGGTCTTCATACATGAATGAATAATACTCATAAACATCATTTTTGATTTCCAGAAGTATGGAATCAAGAATGCTGGATTCAACATGATTCAGAACATCCATAGCTACATATTTAACATCGGGTAATTCACGGGAAATTTTGCCGGATGTTAATGCTTCGTTTACAAAAGTCATAGGGCTTTTGTAATTATGGGAGGGTCTGTTGTGACAATCAAGACAGTCCATTAATCTGTGTTCAGCACTATCATATGCCTTCTCATCAATTACAGTGTCTTTCAATGTATAAATGAACTCTTCACCGGTTTGATGGTTGATGTATTTTACCCAGGGAATGAATTCCCTTTTATTAAATGATTTGTATTGAACTTCAACATTGGGATTTATGTGCCAGTGTATACCTTCGGATAATCCTAAAGCTGAAACGCTGGCACTTGTTTTCATAATTATGTTGATATTCCAGGGCGAAGATGCTTCATCAGGTAGATAATGGTGTTCAATTCTCAGTGTATATGGATAATATTTCTCAGGCCAGTGGCATTCTTCACAGGTTTCTCTTGCAGGGCGCAAATTAGATATAGGTGTTTCAATTGGACGCGAATACTTGTTGAATATTACTGAATAAACCTGGTACAAACCTGAAAGCTTGGACTTGACATACCAGTCAGCACCAGAGCCTATGTGACATTCTACACATGCTACTCTTTGATGTGGAGAATGTTGATATGTTACATATTCAGGCTCCATCACCCGGTGGCATACTTTTCCACAAAACTCAACAGATTCGGTGTAATGATAGGCTTTGTAAGTGCCGACAGCTGTAAGAATGACAAGAATAATAGTTACCGGGAAAAAGATTAAAAGTGCATTAAATGTTTTAGGGTCATTGAAATCCAGTACAGGAAATTTTTCTTTTACTATATCTTTTGCCTCCTTTTTGTTGTCTTTCCTGTACTTTCGAATCATTCCAACCGGGATTAAAACCAACCCGATGATGAGAAAAACGGGTATAATTATGTAGGTAATGATGCCTGCATAAGTAGCATCGAAACCCAGAAGTTTACCCAGAAGAGCAAAAATGACAAACACCAAAAAACTAATGACTGCCAAACCTGTACCCAGGTAAGTTATTCTGTTATAAAAACTTCCCGGAAGCTTTAATTTCGTCTTCATAGTGTTAACTCATTATGGTTTATAAAAAAAAACGGTTCAAAGTGAATTAATTCTTTGAACCGTTTGTTGTGGACGTTCAATCTTACTTATTATTTAAGAGTTTTGATGTAGTTAATCAATGACCATCTGTCTTCTTCATCAGGAATTTTTTTCTCGAAGTTGGGCATTTCGTCACGGCCAATAATCGATTGATAATAAATGGTTCCGTCACTTTGTTTTTTAACGGCTTCCGAGGTCAAATCCGGTAATTTTGTTTTTAATTGTCCGGCTTTTGGACCATCTCCTTTTCCTTTTGTTCCATGGCAGGCTTTGCAATGCTTGGCATAGAGCATTTTACCAATATTAAGTCCTTCTTTGGGGGATAATGGGTTTTTCATTTTCTGGTATTTTTCAGGGATATCCCATTTGGCAGGAGGTTTTTGAATTGAATTAAAAGCAAGCAATGAAATCACAAAAGCAGTTATCGCGATAACACTCAAACTCCTCGTTAATAAACTCTTTTTCATAATCATAATTTTTTTTTTAATTATTTCTCAAATATCATGCTGAATTTTTAATTAACAGGACAAAAATAACATGCAGGTGAGTGTTTTTTTCTTTTAAATAGTTGATAT
>CAYNBC010000294.1:0-2933 GCA_964395255.1 uncultured Sphingobacteriales bacterium
AAAAGGAAAAGATTAAAGGTATTATAATAAATATCTTAATCCAGGAGACAGAAAAAACATCGGTAAATACAACATTACCTACCATTTTATCACCTTTAATATCCTGCATATCCTTACATATTTCACGGGACATATTCAGGGCAAAAGCCAATAACCCAAAATGCCAGAAATAAAACAAACCGGCTTTATCCTGGTGATAAAAATAAGGCAGAAAAACTGCCAGAAACATAAGCAAGGAAACCAGAGCATTTCCTGCCAGAGGTATTCTTTTTAATTTATAGGAATAAACGAACAAACCGGAAGCACTTAACACAAAAATCAAAGAGATCAAATTGCTAACCGATAATCCCAGTATAATTCCATTTATAGTAAAAAGCACATAAAGAACAATAGCATTTTGAACAGAAATCCGGTTTCCCACAAATGTTTTTCCGGGTTTATTAATCCTGTCGGACCCTACATCGAAAATATCATTAATAATATAACCTGCCATCATGATGAGTGAGCCTCCCAATAATATCCAAATAAAAGGAGCCTGAACCAGGGAAAGCCACGGAGCATGGTTAAAACATACATGTCCAAAAGCTACTACAAGAATAAAAATCAATATGTTCGGCCATCTAATAAAGCGAAAAAACCACACTCTATTCCTCCTCTTTATATTTTTCTCTGATAAGGTCTGTTATGATGGAATACAATTCTTCCCATGGGGTATCATGCAGGAGGTTTTTATGCATGTCGGTAATCTGACAATCACCTCTTCTTGCAGGTCCCGTCTGGGAATCTTCAGGGCCTATTTCAAAAGCCCTCCTTATGGTTTCCTGAACCAGAGGCTTCATTACAGAAAGAGTCATTCCTTTGCTTTCAAGAATAGATTGCGAAACATACAACAGGTAATTGGTAAAATTGGAGGCAAATACGGCAGCCAGATGTAGATATTTCCTCTTCTCGTCATTGATAAAGTGAACATGGGGCGAAAAGTTTGATATAAACTGATGCAAAAGATCTCTGGTTTTATCATTGCTCGCTGTGATAAAAAAGGGTATAGTTGAAATATCGATATGGCTGTATTTAATGATACTCTGCAAAGGATATAAAACCCCGTAATTTTCAGAAACCTTGTTAAATACTGTAGAAGGCACACTGCCTGATGTATGCACAATAATTTTATTCCAGACTTTAAAGGTTTTACGCAATTCAAAAATGGCTTCATCTTTCACTGCCAGGATATAAAGGTCGGAATCTTTTCTGAAGTTTTCAAAATTCTCATACAGTGGATTTGCATTCACTTCATGAGCAAGATGTATAGCCGAATATTTAGCTCTGGCGATTATCTCATTTATCACAAAGCCTTTTTTAAAAAACTCCCTGGCAAAGTAGCTTCCTATACATCCTGCTCCTATAATGGTTATTTTCTTGATTCCTTTCATAAAATGAGGGCTGTTGGTTGAAAAAATTTATTTTGTCATGAATTTTGCAAAAATAATTTAAAATCGAATAAAATAAACAGCTATGAAAAATCTACTGAGTTTGTTGGGTCTGGTTATGTTTTTCCATATTTCACAGGCACAAAAACTTGTTCCTGTTAAAGAAAATGGCAGATACGGGTATAAAAATTCAGCCGGGGAATTTGTTATTCCAGCAAAATATGACAAAGCATGGTCATTTGAAGGAAATCTGGCCAAAGTAAAACTAAACGGACAATACGGTGTTATCAATGTGATGGGAAAATCTGTTCTGGAAGCCAAATTCAGTAAAATTGACCTTTATCCTGAAGTATGTATTCTCGTTGGGTATAACTCAAAATTCGGGATGTATAACTGGAATGGGAAAGAAATTCTTAAACCTGAATACGATTATATTGAAGTATTGAATGACGGATATTTTAAAGTGGAAAAAGGAGGAAAATACGCATTGGGTAATGTTGAAAACAAATTAGTAACAGGCTTTGACTATGATGAGATTTTTCAGCGAGCCAAACATCTGTTTGTAGTGAAAAAAGATGAAAAATACGGGCTTATTGATAGCAAAGGCAAAACTATCCTGCCTGTTGAATACACTGAAATAGGAAGTTTTACATCAGGGGGAATTGCTATCGTCAATAAAGATTATCGCTATTACCTGATTCGAAAAAACGGAGAAATTATCAACAAACAACCTTATGACTATATTACTCCATTTCGTGATAAGCGTGCGATTATCACCAGTAAAGGAAGAAAAGGATTGATTTCGGATGACGGAACCTTATTAACGCCACTTGAATATGAAAATATTGACCAGTTTCATGAAGGAAGAGCTCTGGCCAGAAAAAATGGAAAATACGGATACCTCGACTTAAACGGACGTGAGGTAATCCCATTTATTTATGAGAAAGGAAGAGATTTTCATGAAGGATTTGCAGTGGTAAAAAAAGACGGAAAATTTGGATATATAGATAAAAATGGCACTCCACTTACGGGCTTCATTTACAGTATTGCCAATGATTTTGAAAACGGCAGAGCCCAGGTACAGAAAAACGGTAAATTCGGTGAAATAGACACAAGAGGGAAAGAGTACTTTATGCAATAATGAGCTGAATGAATATATTCACCAGGATTAAAACCATTAAAACGAGAAGTGCATAAAAAATCTTGTTAATGCTCTTTTGTAATATATTCAAGTTGCGATTGATAAGGCTCAGCATTTTTTTTCGAGATTCGGCCTCAATAAATTTGTAGTAAAAATCGATAGCATCTGATGTAATGGTCATTTTTGCATTAAAATATTTAGAAAGATCAAGCTCCTCAGCTTTTTCAATACCCAGTTTTTTGACTTTATGATAGGTATCGGGATGATAAAAGTTATTAAAAAACCACCATTGAAATGTTTTAAGTAAATTACTTTGAAGAGGTAAGTAATTGTCGGTTAGATAAGTAAGCAATTCATTATAGGTA
>CAYNBC010000295.1:0-2914 GCA_964395255.1 uncultured Sphingobacteriales bacterium
GAAACAGATATTATAAGAAAAACAATTTTGCTGAAGCAGAAGTGAACTATAAAAAGTCACTCGAAAAAGACCCCAATAATGGGGTGGCTATTTATAATCTGGGAAATGCCTTGAGTAAGCAAAACCGTTATGAAGAAGCTGCAAAGCAATATGAACTTTCTTCGGGTTTGATAAATGGTAAAGATAAAAAACACAATGCTTACCACAATCTGGGTAATGCTTATTTAAACAAGTTTAAAAATGAATCTGATCCGGCTCTCAAAGCACAGCTTCTTGACAAAGCCATTGAAGCGTATAAAAATGCATTGAAAATAGAGCCTTATGATTATGCCACAAAGTATAATCTAAGTTATGCTCTGAAATTTAAAAAAGAATTGCAAAAGCAGCAAAGTAAAGGTGGTAATAACCAGCAAAACAAACAAAGCCAACAAAACCAACAAAACCAACAAAACAAACAAAGCCAGCAAAAAAATCAACAACAAGAAAAGCAGAATCAACAAAAGCAAGGGCAGGATCAATCTGCCCAGAAACAAAAGGAAATGCAAAAACAAAATGCTAATCAGCAGCAGGAAAAAAACCAGATGGATAAAAAAGAAGCTGAAAGGATTTTAAATGCTATCAGGAATAATGATAAAAAAGTAATGAAAAAGGTGCTTTTGCAGCAACAAAAATCACAAAAGGTTAAAGTAGAAAAAGAATGGTAAAAAAATTAACCTTCATATGGATAGCCCTGCTGTTTTGTCAATATTCATTTTCCCAGAATCTCACGGCCAGTGTTTCAGCCAATAAAATTACACTGGATCAGACCTTTGAACTTACCTTTACGGCTAATGGCAAAATGTCTTCCTTTAATCCCCCTGATTTATCCGATTTTATTATTCTTTCCGGGCCCAATCAATCCACCTCCATACAGATGATTAATGGTAACTTTTCGCAAAGCATTTCTTATTCTTATATTTTAAAACCCAGAAAAGCAGGTACTTTTACCATAGGCCCTGCAGAAGCAAGAGTAAATGGGAAAAAAGTCAATTCGAATACCATTCAGATAGAGGTTCTACCCTCAGGACAGAAACCCTCTACTCAAAACCAGCCTCAGGAAAGCCAGAAACGCGAAAAATCTATCGATGAAAAGATAAAAGATAATATTTTTATAAAAGCTCTGGTTTCCAAATCCAGCGTTTTTGAAGGTGAACAAATTATTCTGACATATAAGCTTTATCAACGGATTGAATTGTATCAACCTCAAATTAAATTACCTTCGTATAAAGGTTTTTGGATTGAAGATATAAATCTAAAAAATATTCCGGCAACTTATGAAAATGTTAATGGAGTAAGATATTCTGTTCAAACATTTAAACAAAGTATTCTTATTCCTCAGAAAACAGGTACACTTACCATCGAACCCCTGACTATTGAAGGAATAGTGCAGGTGCAGACCAGAGCTAAGAGACGCTCTTTCTTTGATTTTGACGATTTTTTCAATGACCCCTTTGGTTTTGACCCATTTGGCTCCGTAAAAAATTATCCTGTTACCCTTAAATCAAACCCCATCACCATTAAAGTGAAGCCTTTGCCGCAGCCCCAACCTCCTGAATTTTCGGGACTTGTAGGTAATGTAAATCTTTCAGCCACAGCAAATACTGAAAATCTAAAAACCGGTGAACCTGTTACCTTAAAAATTACCGTTAGCGGTTCCGGAAATCTTTCCATTCTTTCACCTTTTGAACTTGATTTGCCCTCAGATATTGAAACATACGAACCCAAGACCCATCAATTTATTAATAAAAACGCAGGGGGTATCTCGGGAAGTGTAAGTTTTGAATATTTACTTATACCACAGGTCAAAGGAGTATTTAAAATTCCTCCTGTAAAACTTGTTTATTTTAATCCTGAAAATCATAAATATATCACGCTCACTACAGATGAAATTCTACTACATGTTACGCAGGGAGAAGAAAAGAAACAGAATATTACCCTGGAAGGGGTTGAGAAAAGAGAAATTGAGCTCAGAGGAAAAGATATTCAGTTTATCCGGCTCAATACACCGTCCAAACCTTACAAACCCTTCTTTGGTTCACTTTTGTTTTTTATTCTGTTAGCCTTACCTGTTTTGCTTTTTATCGTTTTCTTGATGGCATACAGATGGCTACAGGATAGATGGGCTGATAAAGTGAAGCTTAATCAGAAAAAAGCCAGAAAAAAAGCCCTTTCTTCCCTGAAAAAGGCTTATCAGATGCTGAAAAAACAGGATGACCAATTGTTTTACGATACCATTTATAAGTCCATCAATCAGTATCTGATAAACAAACTCAATATAAATCCCGCTTCATTTACCCGTTCCATTGCCCTTGAAAAACTAAAAGAACAAAAGGTTAGCGAAGTGATTTTGAATGACCTTAATTCGTTGCTGGATGAATGTGAATTTAACCGTTATGCACCTGCTGCCGAAAGAAAAAGCAACAGGGAAATTTATGACAAAGCCCTTGATGTAATTACCCGTATCGAAAAAGAATTGAAAAAATGAGAAAACTTCAATGGAGTTTTATATTGTTATTTTTTGTTGTGCTGAACAATGCTTATGGTGATACTCAGGAAAATCGGGTAGCCCTGAGTTTAATCGATAGTGCCAATCATTATTATCAACAACGTGATTATTCAAAAGCCCTGACTTTATATGATTCTGTGCTGAATAGGGGGTTTATTCATCCCGACATTTATTTCAATATGGGTAATTGCTATTACAAATTGCAGCAATATCCCAGAGCAGTTTTGTATTATGAAAAGGCAAAAAAACTGGACCGTAATTCACCGGATATTGAACACAATATTGCATTGACCAATTTACACCTTATTGACAAAATTGAACCTTTACCCCAGGTGAGAATCAATAAAATTCTGACTGGTTATGTCCATG
>CAYNBC010000296.1:0-2895 GCA_964395255.1 uncultured Sphingobacteriales bacterium
GTCATAATCTTCTTTTAGGTAATAAATATAGGCCATGTAATATTCGGATTCGGCACCCATATTTCCATTATCACTCAGGGCTATGCTCTTAAACAATGTAAAGGCATTATCGTAGTTTTTCAATTCAAAATAGGAGCGTGCTTTATAAAAACTGGCTTCTTTTTTATCCGTTTCTGAAGAAAAACTGAGATTAATAACACGGTCTGCATACTGAATGCAAAGTTCATATTTACCCAGATAGTAATAGCTTTTCATTTGCCCCTGCAAAGCTTCCATAGAATTTTCACGAATGATAGCTATTTCTTCCAGCTGCCGATACCGTTCGGCAGCCATTTCATAATTTTTCTTTCTGTAATAAATGGCAGCAGCAGATTTTAACGATTTTTCAACATATTCATTGGGACTCATTTTATTCACATTCTCATAATGAGTAAGTGCTTTATCTTCCTGCCCAAGGTAGGCTTCACAGCTAGCAAGATAATAATTGGCGCTCACCACAAAATAACCATTGGGAAATTTTTCAAGGTATTTTTCGAGTTCTGTAATGGCTTTCTCACAATCCTGTTTCTTCACAAAATTAAATGCAGCCGTATAGGTAGCAGAATCCTGAAAACTTTTTGACAGATTTACTTTTGGAACACTTTGCAGAAACTTAAACAGAGCATCCGCTTCACCACGGTCAAGGTAAATGGCTTTGGCTGCATTGATGGCTTCCTTTGCCTCCGGACTGTATGGAAATTGCCTGATAATATCCTGAAATTCCTTTAATGCCAGCTCATCCTTATTCAAATTGTAATCTGCAAGAGCAATCTTCAGCATGGCTGAAGTAATATACGGACTACGGGGAAATTTTCGAATCAGCTGTTCAAACTTGGTTTTGGCTGTAGCAAATTGACCAGCAATGTAATCCATATTGGCAATTTCAAACAGGGCATCATCCACATAAGCCGATTGGCGATACTGATTTACAATCTTTTGCAATAATTCCAGTTTTTTATCATCATGACCCGTTAATCCATACAGAGTGGCTGCCTGATAGATGGCATAAACCACCTCCTGTGCCCCACTGTTAATGGTTAAATTATAATACTTTAATGCCTCGGGGTAATTTTTCAGGGCAAAATTGCAATCAGCCAGCCTCACTATCACATCATAAAATCGCTTGGTGGGTTTATTGGGTTTTTCCAGTTCCAGATATCGACTGAAATATGTCAAAGCATTTTCATAATCCTCCAGCTTGTAATAAGCATAGCCTATATTATAATAAGCTGCCGAATAATAGGGCGTATTTCTGGAATAGCCCATATACAAATAATTTTTGTATTCCCTGATAGCTTCTTCATATCTGCCCTGCTGGTAATAGGTTTCGCCCAACCAGAAATATGCCAGGGAGCGATATTTATCATCCATGGCTGTCCGGATGGCTTTTACAAAATAATCGATGGCTTGATTGTATTCACCGTTATCAAATTTTTCAAGCGCATAATAATAACATACTTTCTGGTAAGCTTTCTTTATGAATTGATTGGGATTTTCAATGCCTTCGATGATTTGAATAGCTTCCCTGTAATTGGATGTGGAGAGAAGAATTTCACCCATCAGGTTTTTAACCTCTTCGACTCTGGTTGAATGGGGAAATGTTTTTAAAAAGTTTCGTAATGCATTGATGGCTTCACGATGAAAGTTAAGCTCAAAAGATAATTTGGCAAAATTCAAAAAAGCATTTTCCTGAATTTCTTTATCAAAGTCAAGGGAAGCAGCAAACCCAAAAGCATTGCGGGCTTTTAATTTTTCATTCATATTCAAATAGCAAATGGCAGACAGATAGGTAATATTCTGTCCCATAGCATCCTTGTCCACCGTTAACCGGCTGAACTGTTCAATGGCTTTTTCATAATCTTTTTTCATGAATAAGGAATATCCGTAATAATAATAATCGTTGGCTGTAAAACGGTAAGATGATTGACGGAGGTTTTCATAATATTCGATGGCTCTGGAATATTCACCATTGAAAAAATACGACTGGGCAAGGTATGATTTGATGTCCTGTGAACGTTTGATTCTGGGATTCTGAAGGGCTGCTTCACCATATTGAATAGCCCTGGCATAATTACCCAACTCAAAATAAATGTGTGTTATATAAACCGGTAAAATAGAAGAAAATTTGCCATGGTTTTCTATTTTTTTAAAACGCTCCAGCGCTTCTTTGTACTTGCCACTTGAATAATAAACATAACCAGCATAATAATTGGCCAGCTCATAATAGCGGTTCGGAGTGGCATCGATTTGTGTCAGGTGATTCAGGGCTTTCTGGTAATTATCTTCCTTAAAGGCCGAATATCCTGTCATAAAATGATATTCAAAAAAGCGGTCCAGTCCGAGAATACCGGGAGAATATATTTTTTCCAGCCAGTCCAGTGCTCTTTCATAATCTCTTCTGTCAAAATAATACTGTCCCAGCTCAAAATAAACTTCATAGTTGTTGGCCTGGTCGGGGTATTCCCTTAAATAATTTTCATAAAGCTCTACGGTATTTTGAAGTTTCAATTCTTTGGCACAAAGTGCAATATATCTTGCAGAACGTGCTTTCAGGAGGTAATTTTGCCCTTCTTCCATATAATCACCAAACAACTGGATAGCAGCACTATATTTCTGGTTTTCAAACAACTCCATAGCACGATTAAACACATTCACCGGGTCGGTATCTTTCAGGGTGGGTTGTGCCTGTGGATTGGAATAAATCAAACCCGCCATCCACAATGCAAATACTATTATCCACTTCTTGATTTTCATCCTATGAATACTTACTTTTTATGACTTCAAAAATAGAGGAATTTATCCCCCTTGTGTAAAATTCTTATTCACATAAAGTAGCGGTAGAATTTTTAGATAACG
>CAYNBC010000297.1:0-2892 GCA_964395255.1 uncultured Sphingobacteriales bacterium
TGAAACTTAAACAATATTTCATTAAAAAATCCATCTGGATTATTGGTGGAGACGGATGGGCCTACGACATCGGATATGGTGGTCTGGATCATGTGCTGGCCAGTGGCGAAGATGTTAACCTGCTGGTTCTGGATACCGAAGTTTATTCCAATACCGGAGGACAGGCTTCCAAATCAACACCTTATGGCTCGGTGGCTAAATTTGCTGCTTCGGGTATGAAAACACCCAAAAAAGACCTTGGAGCCATGGCCATGTCTTACGGATATGTGTATGTAGCATCGGTAGCTATGGGAGCCAGCCAGTCTCAATTCTTGAAAGCTATCAAAGAAGCAGAAGCATATCCCGGTCCTTCCATTATTATCGCTTACTCACCCTGTATTAATCATGGCATTCGTGCAGGTATGGGTAAAAGCCAGTTTGAAGAAGACCTGGCTGTAAAATCAGGTTATTGGTTTAACTATCGTTATAATCCTTTGCTGGCTCAGGAAGGTAAAAATCCATTTATTCTGGACTCCAAAGAGCCTGATTGGACACTCTTTGACCAGTTCCTTACTTCAGAAGTGAGATATATGGCTTTGAAAAGAGCATTTCCGGCCGAAGCTGAAAGATTATTCAAACTGGCTAAAGAAAATGCTATGTGGCGTTATGAGAAATATAAAAAAATGGCCGAGATGGCTTAAACTCTAAACTATGCCGATATCATAAGGGATTGGCTAATGTCAATCCCTTTTTTATTTTTCACATTGTATATGATTCAAAATAACCTGCTTATATTGGGTTTATTAGGTTGAAGGATATTTATTGGTTATTTCCATTATCAAGCGATATGTTTAAGGAATATCAAATATGGAATAAATCCCGGTTTATTCAAGGGGTGAATACGAAATTAAAGACCGAATGTTTAACTCCAGTTTCAGAAACTTAAGATAATTTCAGCATTTATTCCAGTTTTCTATCTGCCGCTATTTTCGGAAATAAAATATTTGTCATTTCCCGGGATTAACAAAGCCTTCAAAAACAAATTCAACCGGTTTTTGAATTTGTATCGCAACATTCGTTTCAAGTTACATATTTCAAACTATCAAATTTTTCTAATCAAATCAAAGCATCTTCTTCAAATGCTGTGAAATGTTCATCACCTACTTTTTTCTCTGTCCTGTTCTTTCCGGCACAATTCCAAAGTTAAAAAAATCAGGATGTTTTCTTAAAAATCTATGCTCGCTTAAACCTGTCTTGTTTTTTTCAACCGATTAAAAAATTGTTTCCAGAATTTGGGAGAATGTTTTTGGTGTTGTTGTGTGTTGATATTCACCAATATATGTTTTTA
The DNA here is from genome assembly GCA_964395255.1 of uncultured Sphingobacteriales bacterium. GTDB lineage: Bacteria > Bacteroidota > Bacteroidia > CAILMK01 > JAAYUY01 > CAYNBC01. The sequence goes on from CAYNBC010000297.1 coordinate 1,328, forward strand.
AGAAATATTTTTTCAATTCTCAGGCAACCTTTAAATATAAATGTCAGCCTATGCAAACCCATAATAAAATTTTTTGTTTCAACAATTTAAAAAAGAATAAAAGCATTAGTTAGGTTTTATTTTAAAACTGGAGTTTTGCCCGGAAATTGGGTTGAGTTTATTTATTTTATTAAGGGCTTAGTTATAAAGGGTTTGATTTGTAACATTTTTTAAAAGATGGGTAAGAGCCAGTGAGCTCATGCCGGGGGCTGGTATGTGTTATAATTTGCCCTTTGTAAACAATGTTTTTAACGGCTTTTTTGCCGGTAAATTAAGCGTTAGTGTCCTGAACTTAAAAGTATTAAACTTAAAATAAAAAGGAGGTGGTAATATGTATATGATATGAAAGATTACAGGGCTATTTGAAGGCTATTAAAAGATGCGGTTTTTTTGTTCATTTAAAAAAGAGTATTAAAATGGAAGAAGTTGTTAAAAAAACTTTCAAAAATTTTGAATTTGGCGAGTTGCAGCACTATGAAAACATGTCGGTTTTTCCCATTTTAGTTTCAATGAATTCAGGGCCGGAATACCTTACCATGAAAGAAGCAATAGAAGGCAAGCTTTTGATAATTAAAGAGGTAAGTGATCAGGGACAGGTTCCTGTGTTAGCCGTATTAAACGATGCGGATTTGCCAGTTTTATTGCTTGACAGCGAAGAAGTAGTCGGGGCCAAACAAAACAGAATTTTAAACACAAGTATATTACTGGACAAAAAGTCGGAAACGATAATTCCTGTCAGCTGCACTGAGCGAGGAAGATGGAGCTACCGCACCGAATCCAAAATGTTTAGTGATGCTGATGTGGTTGCTCCGTCTGATATTAGGATATACAAATTAGAATCAGTGAGCCAAAATCTCAGGAGTTTCAAAAAATTCGATTCCAATCAGTCCAAAGTGTGGGATTCAATAGAAGAATTATCATTCAAGGCTAAAGCAAGTTCAAGTACGGGTGCCATGCATGATGTGTTTAGAAAGAGAGAGAAAGATTTAAAAGAGTATTTGAAAGCCTTTAAAATTTTACCTCGTCAAAAAGGCCTGTTTGTATTTATTAATGGCGAGTTTGTCGGTTTTGATATGGTGTCGTTGGAGTCGGCTTACAAATCATATCATCAAAAATTACTGAAAAGCTATGCAATGACAGCCAGGTTAATAGAAAATAAGCAAGCTGAAAAGCCTTCAGTTGAGAAAACCCGGGAAGTTTTAGACCAGATTGTAAAATCATTTGAATCCCGGTATGAATCGGTAGGGCTTGGTCATGATTACCGGTATGAGGGAAAACATCACATTGGCAGTGCTTGGTATATAGCAATACGGTAATACACACTTCGTTTTTTAGAATAAAACAAACAAATTGGCGGAAAGACAGCCCTGACTTCAATGATACACGGAGATCAAGAAGAAGATACCCGGGTTTTTTTGATGGGTTAATGTAACTATGATAGATTTAATTTTTTGCATCTTTAATAGGCAATAAGGGAAATCTTTACGAACCTTTAAGAATTCGAGTATTCCGGGTCAATCGGAAAG
>CAYNBC010000298.1:0-1413 GCA_964395255.1 uncultured Sphingobacteriales bacterium
GATGCCTGACAGGAGGCAAGTAGGATAGATATAGTAAATACCTGAAAAATAACTCGTCTGGATTGAAAAAGTTTCTGCAATTTATAATAAAAATAAAATGATTCCTTTTGCAACAAACTACTGAACCTGGCTGTACTTATCAGGTATGCATACCTCCACAGACAGAAATAACCTGACCTGTAATGTAGGAAGACAGGTCGGAAGCCAGAAATAGACATAAATTAGCAACATCTTCGGGTGTGCCCCCTCTTCGCAGAGGGATTTGCTGAATCCAGTTATTTCTCACATCTTCAGGAAGTTTACGCGTCATGTCAGTATCGATAAAGCCGGGAGCAATGGCGTTTACGCGGATATTTCTGCTTCCCACTTCCTGAGCTACAGATTTTGTAAAGCCAAATATCCCTGATTTGGAAGCTGCATAGTTGGATTGGCCTGCATTACCTTCAATTCCAACAACGGAACCTACATTGATAATGGAGCCTTCTCTTTGTTTTAGCAAAGTTTTAAGAATGGCTTTGGTTACATTAAAAACCGATTTGAGGTTTACATTTATGACAGCATCCCATTGTTCTTCGGTCATTCTCATCAAAAGATTATCCCTTGTTATTCCTGCATTGTTGACAATGATATGGAGTGTACCAAAATCATTGAGGATTTCTCCTATTACTTTCTCAGTATCAGAAAAAGAGCTTGCGTCCGATGCATATCCTTTGGCTTTCACTCCCATGCTTTGCAGCTCCTGTTCGAGCTTTTCCATGTTTTCATCCCTGAATAAATCAGTAAAAGCCACATGGGCACCCTCTGAGGCAAATTTGAGTGCTATAGCTCTCCCTATTCCTCTTGCAGCTCCTGTAACCAGAGCTATTTTTCCTTCAAGTAATTTCATATTTTTTAATTTATCACGCAAAAATATAAAATGTAAAAGAATATTTTCTTGAACCTGAGAAAGTTAAATAAATAACAGTTTAAATCCGGAAAATTAATTTTCAAACAACTGAACTTCAATATAATCTATCAAAGTATGAATAATTTTAATATGGATTTCCTGAGTACGGTCGGAGTATGGCGAATAGGGTGCACGGATTTCAATATCGACCAGTTTGGCCAGCTGACCGCCCCTTTTACCGGTAAGTCCTATGGTTTTAAGACCTTTTTCACGGGCTTTTAAAACAGCATTAATTACATTGGGTGAATTGCCACTGGTACTGATAGCCAGAAGTACATCACCTTCCTGCCCCATGCTTTCAATAAATCTTTCAAATACATGTTCATAACCAAAATCATTGGCAGTACAGGAAATATATGCCGGGTCAGAAATAGCAATAGCAGGCAGGGAAGGACGGTCTTCCTTGAAGCGACCTGTAAGTTCTTCTGCAAAGTGCATGGCATCCGACATGCTTCCGCCATTACCAC
>CAYNBC010000298.1:1423-2852 GCA_964395255.1 uncultured Sphingobacteriales bacterium
TACCACAACTGATTATTTTTCGGCCGTTTTTTAATGCGTTTACCAGCAGCTCACCTGCTTCTTTGATTTTTAAAAGGTTGCTGTTGTCTTCGATAAATAAATCCAGAATTTTTTTTGCTTCAATAAAATTTCTCCTGATAATTTCCATTTTTATTGATTATGTCTTTTTTTAAACTCTTCCAGGCCTGTTTTTAAAAATTCATAAAAATCATCAGCTTCTGAAAAACCCACAGGCTCGGTGAGCAGAGTTTCGTCATGGTCGAGAAGGACATACCAGGGTTGCGAATTTCTGTGATATTTTTTAATCTGCATATCACTCCATTTATTACCTAATGTTCGTATTTTCTTTTTCCGGCCACTGGCATCACTGTAATATTGTTCTTCTTTTGGCAGAGGAGTTTTATCATCGACATACAATGAAATCAATACATATTCATTTTGAATCAGGTCAAAAATTTCAGGCACAACCCAGACATAATCTTCCATTTTTCTGCAATTAACACATGTCCATCCGGTAAAATCAATCATAATAGGTTTGCCAGTTTCCCTGGCATAGGCAAGGCCTTCTTCATAGTCGTGAAAGCAGCTTAAACCGTGCGGGCAATGTTCCTGACCTTTAGCTGGCGTGGCTGCTGATGTATTTACATTTCCAGTATTCGAAACCGGATTGTCGTTAACCCATTCTTTATAATGAGAGGGGGGGGCCAGACCAGTTGTTAATTTCACAGGTGCGCCCCATAGCCCCGGTACAAGATAAAGGGCAAAAGAAAAGAACAATATGGCAAAAATAATGCGGGTAACACCTATGGATTGTACTTCTGGCTCGTCATGGAATCGAATTTTACCCAGCAGGTAAAAACCTGTCAGGCCAAAAATAATAATCCAGAGTGACAGGAATATTTCTCTTTTTAAAATACCCCAATGATAGGCCAGATCAACATTGGAAAGGAATTTTAAAGCAAGAGCTAATTCAAGGAATCCCAGAACAACTTTGACAGTATTTAACCATCCGCCTGATTGAGGCATCTTTTGAAGCCAGGTTGGAAATAATGCAAAAATTGTAAAGGGAAGAGCCAGAGCAAGAGAAAATCCGAGCATTCCCAGTAAAGGCCCAATGTAATGTCCGGAAACAGCCGTTTCAACAAGCAAGGAGCCAATGATGGGTCCGGTACAGGAAAATGAAACCAGAACCAGTGTAAAAGCCATAAAAAATATTCCTATTAATCCGCCCCGTTCAGCCTGCTTGTCGGCTTTGTTTACCCAGCTCGATGGAAGGGTAATTTCAAAAGCGCCAAAAAAGGATGCAGCAAAAATGACAAACAGAATAAAGAAAATCATATTGAAAATGCCATTGCTTATGAGAATATGTCTATCTCTGCCGGTGATCTTAAGATAAACGGCACCACCAGATCCGTTAGAACCCTTGGAG
>CAYNBC010000299.1:0-2837 GCA_964395255.1 uncultured Sphingobacteriales bacterium
ACAATATAGAGATTTTTAACAACTTAAAATATTATTTTACTTTAAACCAAAATTGAATCGTATGGCAAAGTCAAAAAAAGCAAAATCAGGGAAAAAACAAAAAAGTTTCCTTAAAAGTAGAGCTTTTAAAGCATTTATGGCCAAATTGTATGGTTGGGGCGCATCAGTAGTTATTATTGGTGCTTTGTTTAAAATCCAGCACTGGGCTGGAGCTGGTCTTATGCTTACCGTGGGTCTTTCTACTGAAGCGTTAATTTTCTTTATTTCGGCCTTTGATGTACACGAAGAATTCGACTGGGCAAAAGTGTACCCTGAACTTATTGCCGATGATGATGAAGAACCAAAAAGAAGCGTTTCCGAAGAAATTGACAAAATGTTACAGGAAGCCAATATTGAACAGGATATTGTTAACCGCCTGGGTGAGGGTATGCATAAACTTGCCTCAACAGTAACCAATTTATCGGACATCAGCAATGCTGCTGTTGCTACCAATGAATACACAGCCAAAGTACAGGTTGCAGCACAGAATGTTGAAAAAGTTAGTAATGCCTGCGAAAATACCGCAAGTGCTATGACTCATCTTTCTGAAGCTTCTGCCTCTTCAAAAGAATATTTTGAACAAATCAAAAGCGCTTCCGGCAATCTGGCTTCCCTTAACACAGCTTACGAAAAAGAACTGACTGAAACCAACAAACATCTTGATACTCTGAATAAATTTAATGAAAGCTTCACAGAGGCTATGAAAAGTCTTAACGATGCTGCACTTTCTTCTAAGGGATATATAGATCAAATTTCTGCAGCATCAGAAAATCTCTCCAAACTCAATTCCATCTATGAAATTGAGCAACAGGAATCTGCAAAACATAGAGATGCTTTGAATCAATACAGTCAGGCATTGTCTGAAATGCTTTCCAATCTTTCCGAAGCAGGTGCTATGTCGGTACAGTTAAAAGAAGGATTTGCCAAACTGAATGAAAATTTAGCATCCCTCAACAATATCTATGGCAACATGCTCAATGCCATGAGAAATCCTATGGGTTAAAATCCAGATCATTTTATGAACCTAAAAAATTTATAGTATGGCAGTAGGAAAAACCAATCCGTTAAGGCAACAGATGATTAATATGATGTATCTGGTTTTAACGGCATTATTGGCTCTAAATGTTTCTGCAGAAATTCTAAAAGCTTTCCAGACCGTTAATGAAGGTATGCGTAAATCCATCAACCTGATGGATAGCAAAAACGAGGTCACCATGAAAGCTTTTGATAAATTAATGAAAACCAGCCCTGCAACCACTAAAGAATATTATGATTTAGCCGAACGAACCAACAAAATTGCTGATGAATTATATGACTATATTCAAAATTGGATTGACCGGGTTATTGAAGAAAGTGGTGGTACGGAAATAGAAGGAAAAGGAGAAGAGGCTCGTGAGGTTATGAAAGGAATGAAAGACCTGGAAACCTGCCCGCGTCTGTTTATTGAAGAAGGTTATGGCGATGAAATCGAAAAGAAAGTAAACGAAGCACGTCAGCAATTTATTGATATTATTTCCCAGGTAAAAACCATTGATGTAAAAGCCTTTGAACCCAATATCACCCTGAAAGCCGAGAAAAGGTCTGCAGCTTCCAAATCCTGGGCAATTGAGAGTTTTCACATGGTTCCGGCTATTGCAGGTGTTACATTGTTAACCAAAATCCAGCAGGATATACGTACTACCCAGGCAAATATTCTCGATGCCCTTTACAACTCAATTGGGGCTGCTGATATGACTTTTGATGAGTTGATACCCGTTGTAAAAGCTGATAAAACATCAGTAGCAGTGGGCGAAAAATTTACAGCTGAAGTATTGCTCGCAGCTTATGACTCCAAACAGCAACCTGAAATTTACATCGATGGGAAGAAATACGAAGTTAAAAATGGAAAAGCCATTTATGAAGATGTTCCCACTTCACAAGGTTCTGTTGAAAAAGAAATTAAAATTGTCGTCAAGAACAAAAAAACAGGCGAATCAAAAGAATACCTTGGTAAACTTGCCTACGATGTATTTATGGCTCCAGCCATTATCTCGGCTACAAAAATGAATGTTGTTTATATTGGATTGCAGAATCCTATTTCAATTTCTGTCCCTGGTTTCAGACCTTCCGATATCATCGCTACTACATCTTTTGGAACATTAAAAAGCGCTGGAAAACCCGGTGATTATCTACTTGAAGTTCCCGATACAAGAGGAAGAGTCAGGGAAGTAGTCATTACAGCTGCAGTAAAATTACCTGACGGTGGTACAAAAGTTATGGGTAAGAAAAATTTCCGTATCAAAAATGTACCCAAACCAACACCTAAATTTGGTTCGAAAGAATCCGGTGAAATCAGCCCGGGCGAAATCAGGCTCGTCAACTTTATTACTGTAGTACTGGAGGATTTTGCCTTTGAAGGACTAAAATATAAAGTAGATAAATTCCGCTTTATTTATCAACCCAAAAGAGGTGAAGCAAGAATTGTTAATGGAAAAGGTCCAAGGTTGACTTCTCAGATGCGCTCATTGCTAAGCTCTCCTCAAAGAGGTGACAGAATTATCATTGATAATATTTATGCTTCTGCCCCTGGTGTGGGTCAAAAACGACTGGGTTCCAGTATCGTGTTGACTGTTAAATAAATTTAAACATATGAAAAATTTTCTCTCGTGCTTGATGATTGGCTTTCTGGGTTTAGGATTTCTTATTAATTCTACACTACCCGCTCAGGCTCAAACTGAATACGGAGATTTTACCTATAACAAATTATCTATTAAGGAAAGAAAAGTTGTCCCTTATCCGCCCTTAAGAGAAGCAGATGT
>CAYNBC010000300.1:0-2329 GCA_964395255.1 uncultured Sphingobacteriales bacterium
ACATCAGATTTTAAAATATCATTTAAGTTATAATAAACTCGATGTCATTTTTATCAGTCATCTTCATGCTGACCATTATGGTGGGTTGTTCAATTTACTCAACAGCATGAATCTTAACCAGAGAACCAGCCCCCTCCAGATATTTGCACCGTCTTTTCTGGAAAAAATTATCCAGGACCATTTAATAGCGGGAAATATAGAACTGAGATTTGAGATAAAATTCAATCCCATTAGTCCGCAATATACAGGCATCCTTTTTACAGCTAAAGATGTTGAAGTTAAGACTTTTCCGCTACAACACAGGATTGATACCCATGCATTTGTGATTGAAAAAAGTTTTACAAAACGAAGGATAAACAAAAGTAAAATTGAAGGGAAGGCTTTTCCTCCGGAGGCCTTCCAAACATGGCTCTCAGGAAGGGACTATGTAGATGCTGAAGGAAATATATATCCTCTGTCAGAGTTTACACTGCCTCCCGAAAATCCTGTCAGGTATGTTTATATGTCGGATACTTCTCCTCTGGTTAATATACCCGATTTTGCTTATGAACCTGATTTACTCTATCATGAAGCAACTTTTGATAAAAGATACACCTCCCCCGAAAATTTAAGAGGGCATTCCAGTACTCACCATGCCGCTGAGTTTGCAAAAAAAATTCAAGCGAAAAAACTTCTCATTGGGCATTCTTCCACCAGATATACTGACCCTAATATTCTATTGGAAGAAGCCAGGGAAGTATTTGCCCAAACGGAATTAGCCATGGAGGGGAAAAGGATTGTTTTGAGCAGCAAATGAAAATTATTGCTTAAATTTGATTAATCCCTGTAATCGATGCCTTTACGGAAAATTCCACTCTGGCAGCAAGTACCACTGGTGAAATTTATCATTCCCTTTATAACTGGAATTATCCTTTATTTTCGATTTCCGGATATAAATCCCATCATACCTGCTGTGCCCGCTCTGGTTTTTTCCATTGTATTTCTGGTCATGAAGATGATAAGTGTATATTCATTGCGCTGGATCAATGGACTTGTTTTTACCATGACATTGACGGCTCTTTCGTGGCTTTATTGTATAGTGTTTAACCAGAGCCTTCACAAGGATTATTTTGGAAAATATTTACAAAAAAATTCAGTACTTGAGATTGAGCTTATCGAAATTCCACTGGAAAAATCCAGAACCATTAAATCTGAAGCCAGAGTACATTACCTATTCAACGGAAAAAAAATATACCCTGTATCGGGTAAAGTGATTGTATATCTGGAAAAAGACTCGTTAAGCAAATCTTTGCATCCGGGTTATCGGCTGCTTGTGAAAAACCGGTTTTATCAGCCCGAACCTCCCCGTAATCCCGGACAATTTAATTATCAAAGATTTCTGAGATATAAAAATATCTTTTACCAGGCATTTTTAAAGAAAGGTGATTGGATTATCAGCAGGCAAGAAGTTACAAGGTCTGGTACTTTTCTTTTGTCCATAAGAGAAAAATTATTGAACGAACTGAAAAATCTTTTTCAGGAGCAGGACCCTATGGCCATTGCTTCTGCACTTCTGATAGGTTACAAGGAAGATTTGAGTGAAGCTGTGAAAAATTCCTTTGCTGCTACGGGTGCCATGCATGTTCTGGCGGTTTCGGGGCTTCATGTGGGGTTTATATACTTGATATTGGGCTTTTTATTAAGGCCTTTAAAATATATTTCACCTGGAAAAATGCTTTATCCTTGGTTGTTGATTCTGGGCATCTGGCTCTATGCTTTTTTGACAGGAATGGCTCCTTCAGTTTTTCGCTCTGCTGTGATGTTTTCATTTATCATTATTGGGCTTGAGCTGAACAGAAAAACTACTGTATTTCATTCTTTGATTACTTCTCTTCTGGTTCTTTTGCTTGCCAATCCTTATTTAATCAGCCAGGTGGGTTTTCAACTTTCTTATTCGGCTGTCCTGGGTATAGTATTGTTCCAGCCTATGATATATTCTTTGTGGAAACCTTCATTCTGGCTGGTCGATAAAATATGGCAAATTACAGCCGTATCACTGGCTGCCCAATTGGGAACTTTTCCATTGGGGTTGTTCTATTTTAATCAATTTCCTGTATTTTTCTTTATTTCAAATTTAATCGTTATACCAGCAGCAGGCCTGATTATCATGGCTGGTTTGATGTATTTTATCATCAAGGTTTTATCGCTGGGAATACTGGTAAAATGGACAGGATTTTTGCTGGTTTTATTTGTGAATATTCTGCATCAATCGGTATTGAAAATTCAGCTCATCCCCGGAGGACTTATACAGGAAATTTATCTGAGCACAGCGGGGTTGATAGTCTTATAC
>CAYNBC010000300.1:2339-2832 GCA_964395255.1 uncultured Sphingobacteriales bacterium
CATTACATCCTCAAAAAAAATTTATTTGTTTGCAGGTATTTCCATGGTTTGTCTTTTTCTGATGGGTAATATTTACTGGAAGTTTCAGAACAAACGGATTTCCCGCCTTATTGTATTTTCACTCAATGAAGGCGCAGCTGTAACTTTTATCTCAGACAACAATGCTGTCCTATGGGCAGATAGCCTCGTCCTTTCTGATTCATTGGATATCAAATACAATACTTACAGGAAATTCTGGAAACATGGCGTTAAATCAAAACGGATACAAAAAATTCCTTACGGTGATGCCTATTCAAGCCCGTATGTATTGATTAGAGACCATCTGGCTTTATTTCATAAAGAATGGGTGTATATACCCGAAGGAAGCATCAATCTGATGGAAATAGCCCGAAAACTTCATCCTACTCTGGTTTTAATAACCCCTAATACTTATATCAAAAATTCAGATTCCAGCTATGAAAGTACGCTTACATGCATTCTTGATCCATCCCTT
>CAYNBC010000301.1:0-833 GCA_964395255.1 uncultured Sphingobacteriales bacterium
GGTGCCAATGTTTTGAATTCTGTTACTCCCGGTCAATTATTAATAAAAATTACCCATGACGAGCTTGTTCGTTTGATGGGGAATGAAAGGGCTGAAATCAATTTAAAAGGAAATCCTCCTGTTATCCTGCTTAGCGGTTTACAGGGTTCAGGAAAAACAACATTTGCAGGAAAATTGGCTAATTTTTACAAAGCTAAGGGCCGTAAGCCTTTGCTGGTAGCCTGCGATATATATCGTCCAGCTGCTATTGAACAAATCAAAGTTCTCGGTGAGCAAACAGGCATTGAGGTTTATGCCGAAGAAGATAACAAAAATCCTGTAAAAATTGCCACTAATGCAATTGAATACGCCCGCAGAACAGGTCATAATCTGGTTATTATCGATACGGCAGGACGTTTATCCATCGACCAACAAATGATGGACGAAATTGCTGATCTTAAAAAGCATACAAAACCTTCAGAAACTCTTTTTGTGGTTGATTCCATGACAGGTCAGGATGCAGTTAACACAGCCAAAGCATTCAATGAAGTACTGGACTTTGATGGGGTGGTACTTACAAAACTTGACGGTGATACAAGAGGCGGTGCTGCCATTTCCATTTTAAAAGTGGTGAACAAACCCATCAAATTTATCTCCATCGGAGAAAAGATGGACGCTATAGATTATTTCCACCCCGATCGTATGGCTTCCCGTATTCTGGGTATGGGTGATATTGTTACTCTGGTTGAAAAAGCACAACAGGTTTTTGACGAAAAAGAAAGCAAAAAGCTGCAGAAAAAAATACGGGAAAGTACATTCGATTTCAATGATTTGCTTAATCAGATGCGGCAGAT
>CAYNBC010000301.1:843-2542 GCA_964395255.1 uncultured Sphingobacteriales bacterium
CAATATCAAAGACCTGATATCCATGATTCCGGGTATGAACAAAGCCATTAAAGAAGAAGACCTCAACGAAGATTCCTTCAAGCATGTTGAAGCCATTATTCTTTCAATGACTCCACGCGAAAGGGAACATCCCGAAATACTGAACGGCTACCGCAAAAAAAGAATAGCCATGGGCAGTGGCCGTAGTGTACAGGAAGTAAACCAGCTATTGAAACAATTGATGGAAATGAGGAAAGTTATGAAAAGCATGTCCAACAAAGGAGGAAAAATAAGACGAATGGCTGGTGCCCGTGGATTTTTCGGTTAATGAGATTTTTTATTTTTATTGTTTTTAATTATAAAAAAATAAATCAGATATTTGCACCTGATTTTTAATTCAAAAAATTTCATTTAAACGAAAAAAAATGGCAGTTAAAATTAGATTGCAAAGAAAGGGGAGAAAAAAACGGCCGTTTTATTACATTGTCGTTGCGGATTCCCGCTCTCCCAGGGATGGTAAATTTATAGAACGGATTGGTTCTTATGATCCGATCCCTCAAATTCCCTATGTCGAAATCAATACCGATAGAGCCATTCATTGGCTGAATACCGGGGCCATTCCTACAAAAACAGTTAGAAATCTTTTATCAAAAGAAGGTGTTTTGTACAGGAAACATCTTTTAAGAGGTGTCAAACTGGGTGTATTAACCCAGGAAGAAGCCGATGCCAAATTCAGTGAATACCTCAAACAAAAAGCTGAAAAAATTCGCCAGTTAGAAGAAAAAATTAAAGCTGAGAAAGAGAAACAACAGAAATCCATTCTTTCAAGAGAAGCTGAAATCAACCTGGCAAGGCAGAAAAAAATTGCTGAAAAAAGATTGGCCGAACTTGAAGAAACTTCCGAGAGCTCTTCAACATCTGAAAACGAATCTGAAGCTTCGGCTGAAGAAGAATCTGAAACGGAAGAAAACAACCAGTAATAGTTCGTCCTCATTCTATCTTACAACAGGGAGCTGGCATTCGCTTGCTCCCTGTTTTTTTTGAAAAAGGAATATCTTTGAAATTATGATTCTACTGGCTGAACAATTTGTCCGTACAGGAAAAACACTTAAACCTTTTAAAACCAAAGGCCATATTTTACTGGGTCTGGATTATCCCTACGAATCACTGCCTCCTTTTGAAAACTTTATTTTTCTAGAGATTGTTAAAAAACCTGTTCCCTTTTTTATTGAGCAACTGGAACAAACCGGTGAAAAAACATTGGTCGTAAAACTGGAAGACATCAATAACCCGGAGGAGGCTCTTGAAATCTGCTCCCTGAATGTGCTGACAGAAAAAGAGCGCATTAATCCCGACCACGAAATATTTTTAAAATCTTTTCTTCATGAATTTACGCTCAAGGACCTGCAAACCGGTCAACAATTCCCCGTTGTAAATTGGGAAAGCGGAGTAGCCCATGATTATCTGGTTATAAATTACATGGGTTCACAGAGGTTAATTCCATTTGTCGATGAATGGATTGATAAAATTGACAGAAAAGCCAGATTTATTTATATGAATCTGCCTGAAGGCATTATTGAAAATCAGAAGTAATGAAATTCTATCCCGGAGACTTTGTTGAACTACTTGATGAAAAAACCAGCGGATTTGTAAAAAAAGTAATTTCATCTTCCGAAATTATTATTGAATTGGAAGAGGGTCTGGAGATACCCGTTATGGC
>CAYNBC010000301.1:2552-2817 GCA_964395255.1 uncultured Sphingobacteriales bacterium
CTGATATTAAAAAAAAGAAACCCTGAATACGAAGGAATTCCTGAAGAAAATAATTCTTCATCTGAAAAACCTCAGGCTCTTAAGCCGGGGGGCAAGGGCATTTTTATTGGAATTCGATACAAACAGGAGCAATACGCAATTGATTTTCTTCTTATCAATGATACCAGAATTACCCGTCATTTTATGCTATTTGCTGCCCATCCTGCAGAAAACAAAGCATTATCCCATGGTATGATAAACCGGTATGAGGTAAAAAATATTTATC
>CAYNBC010000302.1:0-2815 GCA_964395255.1 uncultured Sphingobacteriales bacterium
GTATACGGGTTCTTTTTTATTTTGAATGTCAAATATTAGCTTTCCTTTTGCAGAATTATTATCATAGCCTGTAAAGTTGTTGAATAAAAATTTCCTTTTTGCTATGTGGAATTCTTTGCACTTGATGCTTTTTGGAAAAGAGCTTAGTTGTTGCCTTAGATGATTCAGAGTGGAAGACAGGCCAGTGTCAGCTTTGACTGAGCCTTTCAATATGAAATAATGATTTTCACCATCTGTTTTTTCGATGACTTTAAAATCATTGGGCCCTCCGGGATGTGAAGCTGAATTACTATTCAGGTAGTATTTCAAAAATCGAGCAGCAACCAGTTCTCTGGGCTGGCCTTTTTGGATAGTAAGAAAATCAATATAAACCTCTGGATAGACAAGAGTTTTGTCATCTACCACAATAAAATGATTTGCTTTTGTGTCGGTGGAAGGATTTTCATTTTGAAATTCAGGTGCTTGTTCAGCTTTTAGAAGCATTAGCGTTTCACGGAAATTATTGACTTCATTGATATTATAATTTCCAGAAAAGACCAGCATAATATTTTTGGGATTTAATAGCAACCGGGAGCCACTCATAACCATGCTAATCATGTTTTTCGTCTTTTCTACTTCTGTCATGTTGAGTGTTGAATGATTTTCAACATGACCTTTAAATAATCCTCTGGCAGTCAGGTAATCAATATCAAACCGGGCGTTTGTATCAACATAAGACATAATGTTTTTAATGATTATATCAGGATTGGAAGGGAGCAAGGGATTTTCTATCAACAATAAACGAAGGGTTTCTTTAAGCATGCTCAATGCGTGGTTTTCGGTTGTAAATTCAAGCATGGCATAATCATCTCCATAGCTTACACGGTATAATATTCCCATGGATTTTAACATGGTTTCAATTTCCCCTGCTCTGAATTCTTTGATTTGTTGTTCAAGTATTTCGGATATCAAACGAGCGCTAATAAATCGTATCTGAGGGTTCTGACCGTTTACCCGGATGTATAATTGCATGGTTACCAGCGGGCTTTCTTCGTTAGGAATAGTTAATATTACACTACCGTTCTCCAGGGTTTTCATATCATAAGAAACAGCCGATACTTTTCTGAGTTTCTTTAACCGGGGTATTTTTACGGAACCGTTGTACCAGCTTTGTATATCTTCTTCTTTTGCATGTGTGATTATCGTCTGCAAATTATCAAAAGCAAAATTCGATGGCTGTATTTCCTGATTTTTTTTGGAAACTACGGAAATAACAGCTTTTGGTTGAAATACAAAATAATCAGCTATATGCTTGGTTAGTGTAATCAGGTTGACAGTGGCTATCCGTGTATACCATGTATCGTAAAAGCCGGGATTGCCGGTGTAAAATTCCATATCGCCAAGTATTCTGGCCTTTTTGCAGCTGCTTTCCAGCATGTAATTGAATGAAGTCTGCATGGAAATGACTTCTCCCATAATATTATCCAGATGAATCTGATTGGGTATAGCGTTTTCAACAGGAAAATTTTTCTTTATCCTTGGGGGAGGAACTCCTTGCTCATCACCAATCAAAAAGTTTTTCATCAATATATTTACGGTGTCATAAAGTGTTTTCAATGAAATGTTTTCAGCAGGTGTTATGGTAAGGGTAAATTCGCCTGCCATTCTGAATGTCTTATGTTCGGCATGAATATTTTTGGCAAGAGCCTTGTCTGAAATCAAGGCTTCATACAGGAAATTTCCGGGTTTGTTCAAATACCTGGCAAAAAGGTCAAAATAAGGTTCGGATTCATCAAATTTAGGGACGGTTCTGTATCTGAGAATGAGTTGAGGCGCATTGCCCGGAGAGGTTATGGTGATGTATCTGTCTTTATTAAAATTCTGGTCCAGAGCCATAAGCATGGAGTTAAAAGTATTATCAAAGTCGTTTAGGGATTTTGTCCCAGCCGGATAATTTTCAAAGTAGCGGGATACAAGTTTTATCACATCATCCTTATTAACATCACCCGAAACGGTGATAATCAGGTTTTGAGCTCCAAACCATTCTTGAAAAAACTGTTTCAAATCGGCCGGATAGATAGCTTCAAGTTGTTTTCCATTGCCGAAAACAGGCCATGAATACGGGAAAGCAAAATAATATAAAGATTGGTGAAGCTTGAGGGCTTTTTCTCCATAAGGATTATGAGCAAATGAATCGATAATTTCCTGTACCAGTTCTTCCTTGAATTTATCCAGTGTTTTTTCATTCACTCTTTCAGTAAATTGAAGCAAATTCATGGATTGCTGCCAGAGAATGTAATCAAGTAATGACTTGTGAGCGCTTACTATAAGACCGGAATGGTCAAAATCAATAAACTTTTTATAATGAGCCCCCCATGTTGACAGATTATTAAGCCCTAATTCCGGTTGGACTGGATTTTTTTCTGCATACAACATTTTGTTGATTAAATAAACCATTCCTGTCCGGTCAGAATAGTCACTGGCTGAGCCACATTTAAAAGTGAAATTAACCGATACCACAGGATCTGAATGGTCTTCATTCACGATTAAAGTAAGACCGTTATTGAATTCGGTTTTGCTAAACTTTAGTGCATCGTTGTTTGCCGGAGCAGGCATCAAACCGGGTTCCTGGGCAAAAGCCATCAACCCCAGCCACATAAAAATATTCCAAAAAACCACTATCCTTTTTCTCATAATTTAAAAATTTAAGGTTCATTTATGTCAATTTTCATTCCAAGAAAAAAATGAAAATTTTACTGCAAACAATGTCAATGTGTCAAAAGTATTTTTTTTACATTTTTATAATTTCTACCTGTAACTTTTAGCAAATAAACAC
>CAYNBC010000303.1:0-2785 GCA_964395255.1 uncultured Sphingobacteriales bacterium
CTCATCAATGGAGACAGCCTTTAACCTGGTAGCGGGGGTAGGACTTGAACCTACGACCTCTGGGTTATGAGCCCAGCGAGCTACCAACTGCTCCACCCCGCAGTTTCATGCTGCAAATATAGAAAATTTTTTAAAAATTCAAAACCATCTCAAATCGATACTGGAAATTTTTAATATTTTTATTCTTTATCTTTGAACACCAGCAGGAGCGGGAGATTATGCGCAAGGTACCTCTATTTATTCAGCACGATATCATGGATTGCGGCCCTGCATCCCTGATGATGATTGCGGCATTTTATGGTAAAAAATACAGTCTTCAAACCCTCCGTAAAAAAAGTGCTCTTACAAGAGAAGGCGTTTCTTTACTGGGGATAAGTGATGCTGCCGAAAGTATTGGATTCAGGTCTTACGGTGTCAAAATTACTTTTCGCCAGCTCATGAAAGAAGCTCCCTTGCCTTGCATTGCCTACTGGAAACAGGAGCATTTTATTGTTATTTACAAAGTAACCAGAAAATTTGTATATGTAGCCGATCCTGCTTCCGGTTATATCAAATATCATCCGGATGAATTTTTAAAAAACTGGAAATATTCTGGCGAGGGAGAAGATGCCAGAGGTATTTGCCTGCTTCTGGAACCAAGCCCCGATTTTTATGCCACTCCGGATGAAAAACCGGATAAAACAAAATTTAGCATTCTCTGGCATTATTTCAAACCTTATAAAAAATACATAACCCAATTAATTATTGGTCTGATTCTGGGCAGTCTTATTCAGTTAATCTTTCCTTTTCTAACCCAGGCTGTTGTTGATATTGGTATCAATAATCAAAATCTGGCATTTATAACCATTATTCTGATAGCTCAGTTTTGTTTGATGATTAGCCGGATGGCGGTTAACTTTATTCGTAGCTGGATTCTATTACACATTTCTTCGCGTGTAAATATTTCGTTGATTTCCGATTTTCTGATTAAACTCATGAAATTACCTGCCAGTTTTTTTGATACGAAAATGACGGGTGATATTCTTCAGCGAATTTCTGACCATCGAAGGATTGAGTCCTTTATCACTGTGAATAGCCTGAGCATTTTGTTTACGCTTATCAATCTGGTGATTTTCGGGATTGTATTACTCATTTATTCCCCTCTTATTTTCGGGGTGTTTTTACTCGGAAGCGCTCTTTATATAGGCTGGATATTGTTATTTCTTGGCCGGAGAAGGCAACTTGATTATATGCGTTTTAACCAGCACAGCAAGAACCAATCTGTTCTTATACAGTTGATTTATGGAATGCAGGAAATTAAGTTAAACAATTATGAAAAAGAAAAACGGTGGGAGTGGGAAAACCTGCAGGCTCAAATGTTTCGATTAAATATTAAAACACTGGCTCTTAATCAGTACCAGGCAGCCGGAGCTACAACCATTGACGAAATCAAGAATATTATAATTTCATTTTTAGCTGCCTGGCTCGTTGTGAAAGGACAGATGACACTGGGTATGATGCTGGCTGTTCAATTTATTATTGGACAATTAAGCAGTCCTCTGACACAGGCTATCGTTTTTTTGAATCACATGCAGGATGCCCGTCTCAGTCTTGAACGTCTGGCTGAAATACATGTTATGGAGGACGAAACAAGCCACCTTGATGAAAAAATCAACGAACTTCCAAGAGAAAAAACATTATCGATTGAAAATGTAAGTTTCCGCTATGATGACCCCTATTCCAATTTTGTGCTGGATAAAATCAATATGAAAATACAACCCGGAAAGATTACGGCCATTGTGGGAGCCAGCGGGAGCGGCAAAACTACCCTCGTAAAGCTGTTGCTTGGATTTTATCAACCCGAAAAAGGTGAGATTAAGGTAGGCAACATCAATTTAAAACATCTCAATCCTGCTGTCTGGCGAAAATATTGTGGTGCTGTTTTGCAGGATGGATTTATTTTTTCCGATACTATTTTAAGAAATATTGTTCTGGGTGATGAATATGTAGATTTTGACAGATTTTACTATGCCATCGAAGTAGCCAATCTGACTGAAATGATTAATGACCTGCCTTTGAATTATAATACCAAAGTTGGTACGGAAGGGCATGGATTAAGCCAGGGCCAAAAGCAACGAATTTTAATTGCGCGAACCGTTTATAAAAATCCTCAATTTATCTTTCTTGATGAAGCTACTAATGCTCTGGACGCTCGAAATGAAAAAACCATTCTTTCCAATTTACAGGAATTCTTCAAAGATAAATCCGTAGTAATTGTAGCACACCGGTTAAGTACAGTCAAAAATGCCGATCAGATAATTGTTCTTGACAAAGGAAAAATGGTTGAGATGGGAACTCATGAAGAGCTTATTCGTAAAAAAGGTAATTATTTTCATCTGGTAAAAAATCAACTGGAATTGGGAAATTAGCTATGCCATTACCTCAGGATGACATAAGAAGCGATGAAGTAAGAGAAATTATGGGTCAGGTGCCATCGTGGCTTGTCCGATGGGGTATTACTGTCCTTTTTGTGATTTTTCTGGTACTCATTGCTTTTTCCTATTTTTTTAAAATGCCTGAAGTTCTGTATTGTAAGGTTAAAATTGTAAATCCCAATCCTCCTTTGGAAATCCTTTCCCGGACAGATGGAAAGATTCAAAGTATATTCGTCCGGGATAATGATACAGTGAGTTCTGGGGATATCCTTTTGTTAATTGAGAGTACGGTTAATTATGAAGATTATAAGCTGCTGAAAAAATACCTTGACAGTTTAAAACTGTCAAGGTATTTTTTCAGCAGCTTATAA
>CAYNBC010000304.1:0-2531 GCA_964395255.1 uncultured Sphingobacteriales bacterium
GGCTTCAGGAGCAATGAACAACATGTTTGCCCAGAACAATAAAAATATTTCATTAAACAACTGATTTTCTTCAAGGAAAAGATTCAGTATAAATCTATCGCCCTTAAATTCAAACCTGCACGATGCAACAGCTTTGCCTTCTTTTTCGAACAAGCGATAAACAGAACCGACTTTAATTATTTTATAAATGTTCTCACCGTAGTAATAACGGATATACTTTCTTCGCCAGCTTAATGCGAGTGTATCCTGACCATTTTGAGTGATTAAATACCATCGATTTGACCTTTTTTTCAAATCCAGCAAGGAATCACGAAAGGACATTTTAATAGTACGCCAGGAATAACGGTAAAATTCTGCTATTGTGTCCCCGTGTTTGTTGAAAAGAACAAAATAACCTTCAGCTCCTCTATCGTTAATCAGAGGGGTTTTAAAAATCTCCTGACCATGCAGGTTAAAATAGGGCAATAACGCAATGACAAAAATGACTACCTTCATCATACCGTATGAAAATAGTCATTTCACATTAATTTTCAAAATCTTCCAGTATTTTCAGGTAATTAATGTATCGTTCAGGAATGATTTTACCTTCGTTCAGAGCAGCAATAACAGCACATTCAGGTTCATTGACATGCAGGCATGTGTTAAATTTACAATGCCGGGAAAACTCTCTGATTTCCGGAAAAAACAAACCAATTTCCCAGGGTTCAAAATCCACAAGCCCTAATTCCCTGATGCCTGGAGAATCAATAATAAAGGTGTTCTGGTCGATTTCATGCATTTGATAAAAAGTTGTTGTATGTTGGCCTTTGCCGGAATACCGCGAAATGGGTCTGGTCTTAAGATTCAAGCCTGGCTTTAACTGGTTTAAAAAAGTACTTTTACCTACACCCGATTGTCCTACCAGAAGGCTTATTTTTCCTGATAAAAAGTCTTTCAGATTCCTGATGGATTGCGAATCTTTAATGCTTAGAGTAAAACAGTTATAACCCAGTGTATGATAAAGTTCAAGATAATAGGCCAATTCTTCTTTTTCTTTTTCCCGGTAAATATCAGTTTTGGTAAATACAATAACACAATCTATTTCGTAGGCTGATGAAACCACCAGAAAACGGTCAATAAATGCTGACGAAATGCGTGGTTCTCTCAGACTGGCAAACAAAACACTCAGGTCAATATTGGCGGCAATAACATTGGTCTGGCTGGAGCTTTTGGGGGCTTTACGTACAATGAAATTTTTTCGTTCAAGAACCTTTTCAATCACAGAATAGCCAAGTTCACTGTTATAACGGAACTGAACTCTGTCACCAATAGCTACAGGATTGGTTGACTTAAATCCTTCCAGCCGGAGTTTGCCTTTTAAACGGCAACGGTATTTTTTATCATTATCCGTTTTAACGGTATACCAGCTTCCGGTAGAAACCACCACAGTGCCTGTTAAAATTTCAGCCATAAAATGGGTGCTTAAACTCCATTAAGGAAACCTGGGGAATTTTTTAAAATCAGGTTCCCGTTTTTCGAGAAAAGCATTTTTACCTTCTTTGGCCTCATCGGTCAGGTAGTAAAAAAGGGTAGCATTACCAGCCAATTCCTGTATACCAGCCTGTCCATCCAGTTCAGCATTGAAGGCCGATTTCAGAGCCCGAATAGCCAGCGGTGATTTTTTCTGTATTTTTCTACACCATTCCACCACGGTTTCTTCCAGCTGGTCGAGAGGAACAACTTTATTCACAAGCCCCATATTTAAAGCCTCCTGCGCATTGTATTGGTCACACAAGAACCAGATTTCACGGGCTTTTTTCTGTCCAACGATACGGGCCAGATAAGAGGCACCAAACCCACCGTCAAAGCTACCCACTTTGGGACCCGTCTGGCCAAAACGGGCATTATCGGCAGCAATAGTTAAATCACACATGACATGAAGTACATGTCCGCCACCGATAGCCCAGCCTTCAACGGCAGCAATAACCACTTTAGGTATGCTTCTTATGATTTTTTGCAGCTCCAGCACATTTAAACGAGGAACACCATCTTCAGATGCATATCCTCCATCTTTTCTAACTGATTGGTCTCCACCACTGCAAAAAGCTTTGCCTCCTTCTCCAGTAAGCACAATGACATCGACCGAGGGTTCATACCAGCAGTATCGCATAGCATCTATCATTTCATCTACTGTAACAGGCGTAAAAGCATTATGTTTTTCCGGACGGTTTATGCTGATTTTAGCTATTCCGTCATAAAACATAAATCTGATTTCTTTGTAATCTTTAATCTTTTTCCAGGGGTATTTCGATTCCTGCATAATTTTTTCCCGCAAAAATGCCAAATTTTTTGATTATGCAGGTTTTGAGTATGAAATGATTAATTTTACAGCCTCTTAAAATCAGATAATAACATGAAAGTTTTAATTCTGGGCAGTGGTGGAAGAGAGCATGCAATCAGCTGGGCAATCAGTAAAAGCCGGTTTTGCGAAAAACTATATATTGCTCCGGGTAATCCTGGTACAGCTCAAACGGGTGAAAATGTAAATCTTG
>CAYNBC010000304.1:2541-2783 GCA_964395255.1 uncultured Sphingobacteriales bacterium
ATGTAAATATTGACACCGGAAATTTTGAAGAAATTTATCATTTTGCTCAACAAAACCATATTGATTTGCTTATTCCCGGACCGGAAGCACCTATTGTTAAAGGTGTTGCCGATTATTTCAGAAATCAACCGGGAAATTTTACATCCGTACTAGCTCCTCTTTCTTCAGCTGCACAACTGGAAGGAAGTAAAGATTTTGCCAAATCATTTATGAAAAAATATAATATCCCAACAGCTGAATAC
>CAYNBC010000305.1:0-2777 GCA_964395255.1 uncultured Sphingobacteriales bacterium
ATATTAAACACTGTAATTCCCTCACCGCCCTGGTCTTCGTTTTCATACCTGATATCGCGAATGAAATCGTATTTTTTTAACAGTTCATGAGTTGTTTTTTTTAGCACTCCTTCACCGTGCCCGTGAATAATTTTCAGTTCCCTGGCTTTTTTTAGTAAAGCCCTGTCAATGAATTGTTCAATCTCGCGTACGGCTTCACTTTTTCGCATACCCCTGATGTCGAGTACAGGATAAAATCCTTTTCCTGTATGACTGGAGGATAATTGAATTTGAACCCGTGGTTTATGACTCTCTACTTCCCTGCCAACAAATTCCAGTTGAGTGAGGCTGGTTTTAATGGTTTTGCCGTCAATGACAACCCAGGCATTATCCTTTTCAATTTTTTGAACTTTTCCGTCTGCTTGTGTTCCTGCTATTCGCACCCTGTCTCCTTCTTTTACTTCGAGGTTCCGTACTTTTTCTTGAGAAATCTCTTCCATGTGTTTCCTGACCTTTCTTTTTTGATTCTGAATATGGCTTTTTATTTTTTGCATGGAAGATTTTTTCTTGTCACGACTGGACTCTGCCCAATCTTTTATCATTTTCTCAAAGCGGGCATTTAATTCATTGAGATAATTTTCCGCTCGTTGAAAGGTTTCTTCCTTCCAGACACGGTTTTTTTGTTGAAGCTGACTTTTGATTTGTTGATTTTTTTGAATTAATTCTTTTAATTCCTGTTGTTTTTGAAATAATTCTTCCAGATAAGTCAGTTGTTTTTTTCTGCCAGATTTAATTCTTTCGGAAATATCTGATGGGAAGCCTGCACTGGCAAGGAGTTCAAGGGAATAGGAACTTCCCATAGCATTTGTTTTAAGCTGAAAGGTAGGTTTCATTTCCTTTTTATTGTACGACATGGCGGCACTTACGAAGTGAGGATTTTGATAGGCCAGCATTTTCAGGTTTATATAATGGGTGGTAAAGATGATATGTGGTTTTTTGCGCATCATTTCTTTCAGGAGTTCTTCAGCTATAAATCCCCCGATGGCGGGGTCTGTACCAGAGCCAAACTCGTCAATCAAAATCAAGGTTCGGGAATTGGATTTTTCAATAAAGTGCTTATAATTTCTCAAACGTGCATAATAGGTACTAACTTCATCATCTATATTCTGATTGTCTCCGATATCCAGCATCATCCGGGAATATACCGGCAAACTGCTACCTTCGTCAGCAGGTATGGGTATGGATGACTGAAACATCAGCTGAATAAGCCCCATAGCTTTCAGGAATACGGATTTACCGCCAGCATTAGGGCCACTTACAACAAGTACTTTCTTGTTTTTATCCAGTTCAATATTAAAGGGGATGATGGGTTTGTTTTTCCTCAAATGTGTAATATAAAGCCATGGATGGTAAGCATTTCTCAGAATTCTTTTACCTTCCCTGTTATAATCGGGTATTTGCCAATGATATTCTTTTTTTAACAACACTTTGGCCCGGCATATTTCGTATTTTACAAGAATATGCTCACTTTCCAACAGCACATCAGCATAAGTTTTCAGCTCATTGGTTAGTTCTTTTCTTATTCTTTGCAGTTCTTTAAATTTTTCGACTTTTATTTCTTCCCATTGGTTTTTGAGTTCGATAATATCTTGAGGCATCATATAAAAGCTCTTGCCACTACCTGAAGCGCCTAAAATAATGCCATTCAGTGCTTTTTTGTATTTACTTTTTATGACCAGAACCCTCTCGCCCATTCGTACACTTTCACCTTCGTCAGATAGCCAATCGTTCTTTTGAGCAAGGGTATAAATTTTTTCAAAGCTTTTATTAATCTGATTTTCTATAGCAGCCATCTGTGCTGACAGCTCTTTCAGAAGCGGTGAGGCGTCATCCCGGATTTTACCCGTTTTTACATCAAATATTCTTTCCATTTCCTTCAGCAAAAACGAAAAATCAGGAACAACATCCAACTTTTTATACCATGCAGGTACAATTTGGTGGAGCTTCTTCAACTGGAGTTTTAGTTCGGTAATGCTCTTCAACAGTTGGTAGCAGTCAAACAAATCTTCCTCATTAGCTGCATAGTCCTTGATGTTGAACAATGCCAATTTATCTTTTACAGACGGAAAAGGTGGTTCAGGTAGCATATGTCCGGGTATCAGTACCTGTTCAAGTTCTTTCACTAACTGATATTCCGATATAATCGTTTCAACTTGGTCAGAAGGCTTTAAATGCTTGAGTTCTTCAATGCAATGAGATGATGAACAATAGGCTGAAAGCCTTTCCTTGATATTATGAAAATCCAGTACTTCGAGTGCATTAGGGGGATATAGCTCCATTATCGGGTTAATTTTTAACTTTTTTCGTTTTCCTGTTGATGAGTGATTTGCCTGACAGTGATTTTATTACCTGTGATTTTAATAATTTCTATTTCAGTTCCGGGTTCTAAATATTCACCCAGTGTGCTGACTTCGTATGTTTTAGATAAAAATCTAGCTTTTCCAGCGGGTCTCAAAGAAGTGATTGAAATACCTTTCAATCCGGGCTTTAATTCTTCCGGTTTTACTTTTTCAACTTTACTTTTGATGGCGTCTTTATTCGAAAGTTTTTCCCAGGCTCCGGATTTGGCTCCACCAATCAACAGACCGGTAAAAATAATGACGGTAAGGATAAGTGATATATATCCCGCAGTTTGTCCGTGTTCAGTAAATATAAGATAAATGCTTACTGAGGAAAGAATCAAGCCCAGAATACCGACAAAAGTAGTTCCAGGAATAAAAAATATTTCAACAATAACC
>CAYNBC010000306.1:0-2762 GCA_964395255.1 uncultured Sphingobacteriales bacterium
AAAACAGGGAATTATACAAAAAAGAAAGCAAGAATTTATTCTGCTTGATGATGACGATATCCGGTAGCTTAGATTATTATTTTTATCTCATCAATCGAATAAGTTTTTTCACAGTAATAACAACATAATTGATAAAGCCCTGACTTTTTGATGATTTGAAATTTGGTATCTATTTTTTCATGATTTGTAATGCACTTGGGATTGGGGCATTGGGCAATACCTATTAATTCATCAGGAACCTCCACTAATTTTTTTGAAATGATTTCATAGTTTTTAATGGTAACCACAGTGGCCATCGGGGCGAATAGGGATATTTTATTGACTTCTTCGGGTTCAAGGTATCGGTTGGAAAATTTTATAACTCCTTTTTTTCCCAGTTTTTTACTGTCAAGGTTAATTCCTACCAGAATCATATCATCATACCTGTCCAATCCGAGGATTTTACTGACTTTATTTACATTTCTGGCAGGAATGTGGTCAATCACAGTACCATTTTCGATAGCCGATACGCGTAGTTCTTTCATGTTTTTAATTTTTTAAACCCAGAATTAAACAGATAATAGCCTGTCTGACGAACACCCCATTTCTGGCCTGCTGAAAATAGTATGCTTTATCGGTGTTGTCCACATCATAATTGATTTCATTAACACGGGGTAATGGATGTAATACCTTCAGGTTTTCGCGGGCTTTACCAAGATCAGCAGCACGGAGTTCATAACTATCTTTCACTTTTTCATATTCCAGCGGATCAGAAAATCGTTCCCTTTGAATTCTGGTCATGTACAGTATATCTACAAAAGGCAATATTTCATTTATATCGCGATGGAGCGAAAAATTCCTTTCTTTACTGTAAAGAATATTTTTATAAGTTTCAGGGATTTGTAAAAAGGAAGGAGCTACAAAATAGAAAGTAGTGTTAAAATTGGAAAGGGCCATAGTCAGTGAATGAACGGTTCTACCGTATTTCAGGTCACCCACAAAGCCAATTTTTAGGTTATCCAGCGTTCCCTGGGTTTTAAGAATGGAATACATATCGAGCAAGGTTTGTGTAGGATGTTGATTGCTACCGTCTCCTGCATTAACAACGGGAACAGAAGCAATTTCACTGGCAAGACGGGCGCTTCCATCCAGGGGATGGCGAATGACAATTAAATCGCAATAATTGTTTACAGTACGTATAGTATCCAGAAAACTTTCGCCTTTTTGAACACTGGATGTCCCGGCATCACTGAATCCAATTATTCTTCCTCCCAATTGCTGGACAGCGCTTTCGAAGCTTAACCTCGTCCGTGTTGATGGTTCAAAAAAGAGGGAAGCGATAACATATCCGTTTAAAATGTTCTGTCTTGGATTTTTTTCAAATTCCTCGGCTACTTTTAAAATTTTTAGTTGTTCCTCCCTGGAAAAATCATTAATAGATACCAGGCTTTTATTTTTCATCTTGATTTAATTTGCAGCAATTTATAAAAAATACAGGATTAATAATATGCTACTGCAGGTAGAATTTATTCAAATTCTTTGATTGTTTCTGCAATGATTTCGATACATTCAAAGAGTTGTTTTTCAGTCATTACCAGAGGTGGAGCAAAACGAATTTTATCGCCATGAGTAGGTTTGGCAAGTAATCCATTATCTTTAAACCGGACGCATATATCCCATGCAGTTTTATTGTTTCGGGGTTCTACTACAATAGCGTTGAGTAGTCCTTTACCTCTGATTTCTTTGATGATGGGACTGTTTAATTTATGAAGTTCTTCGCGGAAAATTTTACCAAGTTTTTCAGCATTTTCAGGTAGGTTTTCTTCCTGAATTACCTCCAGAGCCGTAATAGCTACTCTACATGCAAGGGGATTTCCGCCAAAAGTAGAGCCATGTTCACCCGGTTTTATCACGAGCATGATTTCGTCATCGGCAAGTACGGCTGAAACGGGCAAAACACCTCCCGAAAGGGCTTTACCAAGGATCAAAATATCCGGCCTTACATTTTCATGATCGCATGCGAGCATTTTGCCGGTTCGACCAATTCCGGTTTGAACTTCATCTGCAATAAATAGAACATTATGTTTTTTACAGAGTTCATAAGCTTTTTTTAGATAACCTTCATCGGGGACATAAACTCCTGCTTCACCCTGAATGGGTTCTACCAGAAAGCCAGCTACATCAGGATCGCGCAATGCCTCCTCAAGTGCCTCCAGATTGTTATAAGGAATTTTGATAAATCCTGGTGTAAAAGGTCCAAAACCTTCGTAAGAATCAGGGTCGGTTGAAGCTGAAATGATTGTGGTAGTTCTGCCATGAAAATTACCTTCACATACAATGATTTTAGCTTTATATTTTTCAATACCTTTTACATCGTATGCCCATCTCCGGCAAAGTTTAATAGCTGTTTCATCAGCTTCGGCACCCGTGTTCATGGGTAAAACCTTGTCGTATCCAAAAAGATTTGTGATATATTTTTCGAAAGGTCCCAGGGCATCGTTGTAAAATGCTCGTGATGTAAGGGTTAAATGTTGAGCCTGTTCTGTTAATGTTTTAATGATTTTGGGATGGCAATGCCCCTGATTCACTGCTGAATAAGCAGAAAGAAAATCGTAATACCTCTTGCCTTCAACATCCCAGACAAAAACTCCTTGACCTCGTGAAAGCACTACCGGTATGGGATGATAATTATGGGCACCGTACTGGTACTCCATATCCATTAATTCCTGTGCTGAATAAGTCATATCTTCAGATATTGTTTTTAAATTAACAAAATGTATAGG
>CAYNBC010000307.1:0-2694 GCA_964395255.1 uncultured Sphingobacteriales bacterium
GTATCCATTGGAGTTGAAGATCAAATCATCAATGTTGAGAGCAAGGAAGATGTAGGTAAATACGGTGAATTATTGATTCGATTGTACCCGGATAGCAAGGATGAAATTTTACAATTTACCCGGGAAATGAAAAAAATATCGGATTATGTGGATACCATGTACCAGATTGATAATCCGGTTTTCAGGGATTTGAAAAAAGACAAATCTTATTTATTCAAAAAATTATTACCCTGGTTGCCACGCTTCCTTTTTACGCTGCAAAAAATCAATAAGCTGCAAATGCCTGTTGAGCAATTTGTGTCCCGGTTTATCAAAGATTTTTCGTTGTGCGATATCATTACACAGCACTTTTTCAAAGCCACACCGGCCTTTTTTGCACTGGGTTATTTTGCCATCTATCCCGATTATTTTTATCCTGTTGAAGGGGTCGGGAAATTAGCCAGAGTTATTGAAGAAAAAGCCAGGGAATTTGGTGCAGAACTTATTTCGGAGTCAAGAATCATTGAAGTTGATGCAGGACAAAAAGTAGTTAATGACCAGAAAGGCGGTCAGCAAGAGTATGATAATTTAATCTGGGCTGCTGATATTAAGACCTTTTATAAAATTTTGAAGACGAAAGGTTTAAGCCCTGAAATTATTGCAAAAATTGACCATTTTAAGGATAAATTGAAAAGAACCAAAGGAAGCGAATCCGTTTTTTCTCTTTATCTGATGATTGATTTGCCATTAGACTATTTTGAAAAAATCTCGAATGCTCATTTCTTTTACACGCCTTCTAGTCAGGGCCTGGGCAAAATACACACTTCTGAACTTGAAAAACTGCTTGAAAACTTTGAATCAAAATCAAAAGAAGAAATTATCAGTTGGCTGGATCGTTTTCTTGAACGAAATACCTTCGAAATATCCATTCCAGGATTACGCAACCCGGCACTGGCTCCTGAAGGCAAAAGCGGTTTGATTATAAGCATATTAACCGAATTCCGGCTTTTTGAAAAAGTGAAAAATGCAGGTTGGTATGATGAATTTGTGAATCATATTCAAAAGAAAATCATAGCTATTCTATCGGATACAATTTATCCGGAACTTAAAAACAGGATAGAAAACTATTTTTCTTTTACCCCAATAAGCATCAGGAACAGGGTTGAAACCACCGAAGGAGCAATTGTCGGCTGGTCTTTTGAAAAAGATGTGCCATCAGTGAATAAAATGATACAGGTCAATAAATCGGTTCTGACCCCCATTCCCGGCATTTACCAGGCAGGACAATGGGCATATAGTCCGGCTGGTGTTCCTATGAGTATTCTTACAGGCAAGCTCGCGGCCGATAAAATTCTTAAAGAAGCAGGACGATAGCCTTTCATTCTTTTTTTACGAATTATTTATCAATTTTTAAAAACGAATCAAGGATATGGATAAAATAAAATATGGTAGTAAAATTCCGGGTTTTGAGCTCAAAGATCAGCATGGAAATTTGTTTAATATCAATGAGGTATTGGGAAAGAAAAACCTGGTGATTTTTTTCTATCCTAAAGATGGTACGCCAGGCTGTACGCGTGAAGCATGCGCTTTTCGGGATCAATTCGAGGTGTTTGAAGATGCTGATGCCCGTGTCATTGGAATCAGTGCTCAATCCGTGGAAAGTCATTATGCTTTTGCGCAAAAGCACCGCTTAAATTACACCTTGCTAAGCGATCCGGATAACAAGGTCAGGAAAATGTTTGGTGTTCCTTCCAGTCTGTTCGGTTTATTGCCAGGCCGGGTAACCTATGTGGTGGATAAAAGCGGAAAAGTCGTTTATATGTTTAACTCCCAATTAAAGACCGAAAAACATGTATTCAAAGCACTTCAGGTATTGAAGAAACTTAAATAAACCGGAAAAATTTTATGAATAATGAGAATCTGGTCGCTACATCCGAAATATCTGGATGCCAAAGGTTTGGTTGCGCTTTGGCGCGAGACGCTTCTGGCAAAAAATGTATTGGAAGGCAATACAAAGGGATACATACATCATCCGCAGTTAATTCGTTTTAAGAAAGCAGATAATCCGCTCCTTGCAATCAATGCCTATCTGGAAACGGTTTATACGGAATCTGTAAGCAGGGGATATCGTTTTGACCGGTGTAAATTTAAGCCAATTTCCGGTGCCATACAGCTTCCACTTACCAAAGGCCAATTGTATTTTGAATGGCGTCACTTATTGGGAAAACTTAAAAGCAGGGATTTTGAAAGATATCAAAAGTTTGAAAATCTTCAAGAAATTGATATAAATCCTGTGTTTTATCTGGTTGATGGTGAAGTTAAAGCGTGGGAGAAAGTACGATTAGAAGATACACCCTGATACTTATACCTGTAATACAAAAAAACTCCTCAGAATTTTAAAAAACTCTGGCGGGCTTTAGCTTAAATGTCCTGTTTTGTTTTACGTTATAAAAATGAAGAAAACAATTTTCTCCTGTGAAGATTTAACGTGGGGGTCAGAAGTTCCATCCTGAACTGAGAAGAATAAAAGCATATGAGTCTGCATAAATTTCGGTCAGATGGAAACATCTGACCGAAACTGAAATTCTATAAAATTTTCGATTAAGCTGTCATCCGAAAATCATATTTAGTTTTTTTATTTAAAATTCAAAATCTTTTATTCATATCCAGCCATGTGCATGGTTAAAACTTTCCGAATAGATAAGAAAATATATC
>CAYNBC010000308.1:0-2677 GCA_964395255.1 uncultured Sphingobacteriales bacterium
TATTTTCCTCTGGTCGAAAATGGATAACCCGCGAGGTTTATTTAATGAGCTTCCAGCCAATTATTACCCATTCCTAATTCTGTAACGAGAGGAACACGGAGTTTCATAGCATTTTCCATGTTGTATTTAACGAGTTGTTTCACCTGTTCCAGTTCTTCCTGATGAGCATCAAAAACAAGTTCGTCATGGACTTGAAGAATCATCTGGGTTTTCAAATTATTCTTTTTTAAATCCTGATATATTTTCACCATAGCGAGTTTTATCAAGTCGGCAGCAGAGCCCTGAATGGGTGCGTTGATGGCATTTCTTTCAGCGAAGGAGCGTTGCATGGCATTACGGCTGTTGATATCCCTCAGATATCTTCTGCGTTTAAGAATTGTTTCGGCATAGCCGTTCTGGCGTGCTTTCTCAATGCATTGCTGCATGTATTCTTTGATTTTAGGATATTTTTTAAAATATTGCTCTTTGATGTCTGCCCCTTCCTGGCGTGAAATCCCAAGTCTTTGAGCCAGTCCCCAGGAAGAGATTCCATAGATAATCCCAAAATTTACTTCTTTGGCTTTTCGTCTCATTTCCTGAGTAACTTCATCATGTTTTACCCCGAATACGCGTGCAGCTGTGGCGGTATGAATGTCCAGTCCTTTGTTGAAATCTTCAATCATGGAAGGGTCTTCGCTGGCGTGAGCAATAATTCTTAATTCAATCTGCGAGTAATCCGCTGAGAGAATTTTATATTCAGGCGATGAAGGGATAAAAGCTTTTCTTATAATTCTTCCTCTTTCGGTCCGGATAGGAATGTTTTGAAGGTTGGGGTTGCGGCTGCTCAACCTGCCTGTAGCTGTTCCTGTTTGGTCAAAAGTGGTATGCAATCGGCCTGTTTTTTCATTGACCAATTGTGGCAGTGCATCTACATAGGTGGATTTAAGTTTTTGGATTTCACGATATTCCAGCACTTTTTTTACCACAGGATGCTTTTCGGCAAGTTTGGTCAGGACATCCTCACTAGTTGAGTATTGACCTGATTTTTTGGTACGCTTTGCATTCGGGTCTAATTTTAATATGTCAAACAATACATGACCTAATTGTTGTGCGGAATTTACATTAAAACGGGTCCCCGAATAATGAAATATTTCTTCCTGAAGTTCTTGAAGTTCCTGCTCCAGGCGTTTCGAATATTCTGCCAGTACATGACAATCCAGATTGACTCCTGTGAGTTCCATCCGGGATAGCACCTGACTTAACGGAATTTCGACTTCATTGTAAAGATAATCAAGTTCAATTTTTTCCAGCTCTTTCTTAAAAATTTGAAAAAGTGGCCACTGAATGGAAACATTCAAAGCCAATGTCTGGTTTTTGTCTTCAAACAAACTGGCTTCTGGATACTGAAAATTCAGATATTTTCGGGCCAGATAATCCGGGGTGTGCCGTTCTTCTGCCTCCAGAAGGTAATGGGCAAGTTTAAGATCAAATACCGGTGAAATTTCGTTGTTACCCAGTTGTGAAAATACATTTCTATGAAACTTATAATCAAAACAGCATTTAAGGATGGAGTCGCTTTCCCAGATAGTTTTTAATGGAACAAGGTCTTTGTTCAATTCACCCAGTCGATAGTAGTATATTTCTCCGGGTTTAAAGGAAAAAGATACAGACACGGGATTTGACTTCATGAAAGAATCGGAGCTATATTCCGCATCAAAAGCAAAAAATGAACTACTGTTCAAAGCTTCATTCAATTTGTTCGACCATTCCTCGCTGCTGGATAGCACATGGATTTGACCCGGTTGAAATGCCTGTACCGTTTCGATATTTTGATTATTTTCTATTTTCCCCTGCGCTTCATGGCCGAGAATTCTTTTGCTCAGGGTTCTGAATTCGAGTTCTGCAAATATATCTTCCAGCGTAGCTATATCCATTTCGCCTCTGCGAAAGCGTTCTTCGTCAAATTCAATATCCATGTCGGTAACCAGCCTGGCCAGTTGTTTAGACATTAGTGCCTGCTCTTTGTGGGTTTCGAGTGTTTCCTTCAGTTTTCCTTTAAGCTGGCTGGTATTGTTAATCAGATTTTCGATGGAACCAAATTCCCGAATCAATTTTGTGGCAGTTTTAGGTCCGATACCCGGCACACCAGGGATATTATCCACCGCGTCACCTGTCAATCCCTGAATATCTACCACCTGTTCGACCTTTTCGATGCCAAATTCCTGTTTTACTTTTTCTTCATCCCAGATTTCTGGCGGATTTCCCATTCTTGACGGTTTGTATAGAAATACATTGGATTTAACCAACTGCGCATAATCCTTGTCAGGTGTGTACATGTAAATATCATACTCGTCTTCGGGAATTTTGCGTGTAAGCGTTGCAATGATGTCATCCGCTTCGTAACCCGGTACTTCCAGCGCAGGGATATTCATGGCTTTCAACAACTTTTTAACATAAGGCAAAGCAAGCGTTATGTCTTCGGGTTGTTTGTCTCTGTTGGCTTTGTAGTCGGTAAAATCTTCCGATCGTAGGGTGGGTTCATGACTGTCAAAAGCTACAGCAATGTGTGTAGGGTTGTCTTTTTCCAGTATTTCAAGCAATGAAGTTAAAAAACCAAATATGGCCGAGGTATTAAATCCTTTTGAATTAATTCTTGGATTGCGGATAAAGGCAAAATGGGCTCTGTAAATCAAAGCCA
>CAYNBC010000309.1:0-2672 GCA_964395255.1 uncultured Sphingobacteriales bacterium
GTCATAGTTTTACCTGAAATGTTTACAACAGGCTTTACCATGAATCCTTATCCTTTTGCGGAAGAAATGAACGGAAATACCATTGCCTGGATGCGGGAACAAGCACAAAATAAAAAGGCTGTTGTAACAGGAAGTATAATTATCAAAGAAGGTGAGAATTACTATAACCGCTTAATATGGATGCAACCAGATGGAAAATTGAATTATTACAACAAACGTCATTTGTTCACATTATCCGGAGAAAATAAGCATTACACAGCCGGCAAAGAGCGCAAAATATTTGAATGGAAGGGTTGGCGTTTTATGGGCCAGATTTGTTATGACATGCGTTTTCCTGTTTTCAGCCGGTATCAAAATGATTATGATTGTCTTTTATATGTAGCTAACTGGCCACAGGTACGCATTGACGCCTGGGACCCGCTGGCCCGTGCCAGAGCCATCGAAAATCAATCTTTCCTGATAGCTGTTAACCGCGTGGGATATGATAAAAACAAGGTGTATCATGATGGTCATTCCCAGATTGTTGACCCTTTTGGCAATGTATTGGCCTTTGCCCGGGATGTTGAAACGCTCCTCATGGCAGAACTCAACCCTGAACTATTAACCAAAGCCCGGGAAAAACTGGGTTTTATTCGTGATGGAGATGATTTTCAACTACTTAATCTGTAATGTCCCGAAAATTTTTACCATATTATCTGGTCTTTTTTATCGCTTGGAGTGTTTTGATGGTTTTTTTCTTTTTGCAGATGCGAAATAATCTCCATGGTAAAAGACCTGAAATTTATAATAAAGCCCCTGAAAAATATTTGAATCTCATTGATACCGTTGAATATGTAGGCAAAAAAAAGTGTCTGGAGTGTCATCAGGATCAGTATGAAAAATATATTCAGACGGGAATGGGGCAGAGCTGGAAAAAAGTTAGCAGGGAAAAAAGTGCCTCAAAAATCGACCGGAATACTTTTTATAACGACCAACAAGGATTTTACTATCATCCATTCTGGATGGGAAATAAGCTTATAGTCAGGGAATATCTGATTGAGAATGACGACACTTTGAATCAACTTGATATTGAAGCTCATTACATTGTAGGTTCAGGACAACATACAAACAGCCATATTCGTGAAATAAACGGATATTTGTTTCAGGTACCATTTACATTTTATACGCAAAAATCTTTGGCATCATTACCTCCGGGTTTTGAAGCGGGGAATAACGGACGTATTTTCAGGCCTATTGGTTTTGAATGCATTACCTGTCATAACGCTCTTCCCGAACCCGTTAAGGGGTCTATCAACCGTTATACAAAAATTCCCGAAGGAATTGATTGCGAGCGGTGCCATGGCCCTGGCGAAATTCATGTGGCTTTTATGGAAAAAGGGTGGACCGTTAACATCCGCAAAGAAACGGATTATACCATAGTGAACCCCGCAAAATTATCCCCGGAATTACAGATGGAAATATGTATTCGCTGTCATAATCAGGGAAATGCCGTATTGAAAGATGGAAAAACTTTTTTTGATTTTCGTCCGGGAATGAAAGTTACAGAAGTGTATGATGTATTTCGCGAAAAATACGAAAATGATGAAGACGCTTTCTGGATGGAAACCCATCCCGAGCGATTGAAAAAAAGCCGGTGTTTTAAAGCCTCTTATCAGCGTACAGACCTTCAACCTATGACTTGCACTTCCTGTCATTTTACTTCATCTATGCGACATGTTGGGGTGAAGCAAACACCTGCGGATACATTTATCTCAAAATGCCTGAATTGTCATGATAAAACATCGGTAGCTTCCTGTAAGGAATCTCCTGAAATAAGGGAAAGCCAGCAAAATAACTGCATTATCTGTCATATGCCTTTAACGGGAGTGATGGATATTCCCCATGTGGCTATACATGACCATTATATACGGGTTACTGATAAATGGAAAGAAGAAATCAAAAGCACCGTGGAAATACAAACAGGCAAATTTAAAGGACTTAAATGTATGACCTGTGACCAACCCGATTCATTAACGCTGGCCCGGGCTTATTATCATCATTTTGAAAAGTTTATGAGCAATCCGGCTTTACTGGATAGTGCAAAAGCCTATCTGGAAAATTTTCCGGATACTATGTTTCCTGCCGACTGGCTTTATCTTTATTATTTAAAACAGGATTATTCCCGGGCCATTAAACTTGCAAAATACTTAAAAAAATACCCATATACGGAAGCCATTCACTGGTATATGGCCGGGCAAAGCTTTCAAAACAGGGGTATGCTTGAGCAAGCACGCATGTTTTATAGAAAAGCACATAATAAGGAACCCTTTAATACGGATTATCATATTAAACTGGCGAATGTTTTTTTACTGGAAAACAATTTTGACTCCGCTTTATACTGGTATTCTGCGGCACTGGAATTAAACCCGGAATTACCAGAAGCATTAAATAATATCGGATTTATTTATCTGGTCAGGAAAGAAATAGACCGGGCAGAATCTGAGTTTCAGAAAGCTATTCATCTCTCACCCAGATATTTAAATGCACATTTAAACATGATTAAAATTGAGTTGTTGAGAGGTGATTTTAGCGCAGCAAAAAAAAGATTGCATAAGTTGATAAATTGGTTTCCGGGAAATGCCGAAGTCATGCAGATGAAAAACATTTTAACAGGTAATTAAGGCTACTTATTG
>CAYNBC010000310.1:0-2647 GCA_964395255.1 uncultured Sphingobacteriales bacterium
ATAATAAATAGACCCTATATATCCCAATTGTTTAATATGGAAAACGATAATCAAGGAACAAATAACAACAAAGAACAAAAGTATTTACTGACTCCGGTCAACGAGCTTTATAAAGACTGGTTTCTGGATTATGCCTCATATGTCATTCTTGAAAGAGCTGTACCGGCTCTGGAAGACGGCCTGAAACCGGTGCAAAGAAGGATATTGCATGCCATGAAAGAAATGGATGACGGCCGGTTTAACAAAGTCGCCAATATTATCGGCTCAACCATGCAATATCATCCTCATGGAGATGCCTCCATCGGTGAAGCCATTATTAATCTGGGTCAGAAAAATTTATTAATTGAAACCCAGGGAAACTGGGGTGATATTATTACAGGTGACAGTGCAGCAGCTTCCCGATATATTGAAGCACGCCTGTCTCCCTTTGCCCTGGAAGTTGTTTTTAATCCTCAAACTACTGTTTGGCAGGCCAGTTATGATGGCCGAAAAAAAGAACCCGTTACCTTGCCGGTCAAGTTTCCTTTATTATTGGCACAGGGAGCAGAAGGCATTGCCGTAGGCTTATCCACCAAAATTCTGCCCCATAATTTTAATGAAATCATTGATGCTGCAATTCTGTATTTAAAAAATAAACCCTTCACCTTACTGCCTGATTTTCCCACAGGAGGCATGGCCGATTTTTCCGATTACAACGATGGTAAGCGTGGCGGAAGAGTGAAAATTCGCTCCAAAATTGAAATTTCTGATAAAAAAACACTCATTATTAAAAGTGTCCCCTTTGGAGTTACCACTGGTGCTCTTATTGATTCGATAATCAAAGCCAACGACAATGGAAAAATCAAAATCAAACAGCTTATTGATAATACAGCACAGGATGTTGAAATCGTAGTTGAATTACCCAAAGGTGTTTCTCCTGATGTAACTATTGATGCCCTCTATGCTTTTACCGCCTGTGAAACCACAGTTTCCGTTAATGCCTGTGTTATCGTAGATGATAAACCGCTATTTCTGGGAGTTTCAGATATCTTAAAGCTTTCGGTCGACAGAACTGTTAACCTCCTGGAAAAAGAACTTCTAATAAAAAAACACGAGATCCTTGAAAAGTGGCACTTTGCTTCGCTCGAAAGAATTTTTATTGAAAAAAGAATTTATCGAAAAATCGAAGAATGTGAAACATGGGAATCGGTACTTGAAACCATTGAAAAGGGCCTAAAGCCGTATACCAAGCACTTACGAAGGGCTGTTACGCGGGATGATATTGTCCGCTTGACCGAAATTAAAATCAAAAGAATTTCGAAATACGACTCCCGTAAAGCCGATGATTTTATTGAGCAACTTGAAAAAGACCTGGAACAAACTCAATATCACCTTGACCACCTTATCGATTATACCATTGATTATTTTAACGGTCTCAAAAAGAAATATGGTAAAGGCAGGGAAAGAAAAACCGAAATCAAATCATTCGATACCATCGAAGCCAAAGAAGTTGTTGTTGCTAATAAAAAATTATATGTAAACAGGAAAGAAGGCTTTTTCGGTTTCGGATTGAAAAAAGACGAATTTGTATGCGAATGCTCCGAAATGGACGATATTATTACCTTCCGCAAGGATGGTAAATATTCCATCCAGAAAATCGATGAAAAAGTTTTTGCCGGAAAAGACATCGTCTATATTGGTATATTCAAAAAAGATGACGAGCGTATGACCTACAACCTGGTTTACAAAGATGGTAAATCAGGATATGCCATGGTTAAAAGATTTAATATAAAATCCATCATCAGGGATAAAGAATATGATATTACAGCCGGCAATCCCAACTCACGCATTTTATACATTTCCGGAAATCCTCTTGGCGAAACAGAAATTATTGAGGTTCACCTGTCACCTCAATGTAAAGCCCGCAAAAAAATATTTGAATTTGACTTTGCTTCTATTGATATCAAAAGTCGTAATGCCAAAGGAAATATCTTAACCAAGTATCCTGTCAAAAAAATCGAATGTAAAACTGTTAATCTTGATAACATAGTTGGTATTGATGTATGGTATGACGAGCATGTTGGCAAACTTAATACCCGTGAAACCGGAACATATCTTGGAAAATTTGTTCCTGAAGATGAAATTATTGCATTCTATCGCGATGGAACATATGAAATCACAGCTTTTGATCTGGCCAATCATTACAATTTTGACCGATTAATACATATTGAAAAATTTGACCGGAATAAAATTATCACAGCCATATATTATCATGCAGCTTATAAGCAATTTTTTGTAAAAAGATTTCAGGTTGAAACCACAACGCAGGATCGTGAATTCAAATTTATTCCTGAGCATGAAGGGAATTATCTGGTTCTGGTATCCACAGGCGATTATACGATTATCAAATATTTTGAACACGATAAAAAAAGTGGTGAAAAAAAGCTGCAACATGTGGAACTCAGCGGCATCTTTGATGTAACCGGTTGGAAATCTGTTGGCAAAAAATTATCTTCTTCAAAAATAACCGAAATAAAAGTGGTAGATATTATTTATCAGAACAACCATGAGGAAGAAAATCAACAAACAGAGCCTGATATGGTAAACGAAGAAAATCAAAATATTGAAAACCCATCTTCAGCGCAAAAGGATAATGAAACTTCTCAAA
>CAYNBC010000311.1:0-2584 GCA_964395255.1 uncultured Sphingobacteriales bacterium
GCCCAGAGTAGGCACCAGAATTGGTGATTATGTCATCGATTTATACGAATTAGCACAAATGGGCTTCTTTGACAATTTCCATCATGATTATAGCCGTGTGTTTTTATCCCCTTATTTAAATGATTTTATTTCCCTCGGGCAGCAAGCATGGCGAGATTGCCGCGACTCGCTGGCAACACTTTTCGATGCCAGCAATCCCGGAATCAGGGATTTTCCGGATATTCAAACCCGGGTAATGTATCATATCCGGGATGTTAAAATGCATCTTCCTGTCAGAATTGGAGATTATACGGATTTTTATTCAAGTAAAGAACATGCAACCAATGTCGGAAAGATGTTCCGTGACCCTGATAATGCCCTGCTCCCTAACTGGAAGCATCTGCCTGTAGCCTATCATGGACGGGCATCATCCATTGTGGTTTCCGGAGCTCAAATTCACCGTCCCAAAGGTCAGATTAAACCCGAAAACAAACCGCCCGTGTTCTCTCCTACAAAATTTCTTGACTTCGAACTCGAAATGGCCTTTATAGTAGGGAAAAATACACAACTTGGCGAAAGCATTTCAGTTCAGGAAGCAGAAGATGCTATTTTTGGAATGGTTATTTTCAATGACCTATCAGCCAGGGATATTCAGAAATGGGAATATATTCCGCTCGGACCCTTTTTAAGTAAAAATTTTGGCTCGGTTATTTCTCCATGGGTTGTTACGCTTGATGCCTTGCAACCCTTTCGTACACAGGGCCCTGAACAGGATGTCAAACTCCTTCCCTATCTCAGAGATGACAGAAATTGCAGTTATGATATTCATCTCGAAGTTTATCTTCAAATCCAAAAAAAGAAACCCTATAAAATCTGCCATTCCAATTTTAAATATTTGTACTGGAGTATGGCTCAGCAACTGGCACATCATACTGTTAATGGCTGTAATGTAAATGTTGGAGACATGTGTGCATCAGGTACCATATCGGGGCCTTCCAGAAAATCATGGGGTTCACTTCTTGAACTTACCTGGAATGGAACACAACCACTTGAGTTTCCTGACGGCTCAACCCGAACTGCACTGGAAGATTACGACACGGTTATTATGAAAGCTTATGCCGAAAAAGAGGGTCTGCGTATAGGATTTGGGGAATCTAAAGTAACAATTCTTCCTTCAAAATAGTTCATGATGAAAAGCATTATTCCAGGTGAAATAAGTGTCAGGGAAATGCAGGCTTATATGGCAGCAGCCATAGGCCCTCGCCCCATTGCCCTGGCTTCAACCATCAGCGCCAAAGGGGTTCCCAATTTGAGTCCATTTAGCTTTTATAATTCATTTGGCATTAATCCACCTATTCTGGTTTTCAGTCCTTCGAGGCGTGCACGCGATAATACAACAAAGCATACATTCGAAAATATCAAGCAGATACCAGAAGTAGCTATTCATGCCGTAAGCTATTCCATGGTTCAACAGGTAAACCTTTCCAGTGTCGAATTTGATGAAGAAACTGACGAATTTGAAAAAGCCGGTTTCACCAGGATACCTTCCGATTTGATAAAACCATTCCGGGTTCAGGAATCTCCTGTCCACTTTGAATGCCAGGTTATCAATATTATTGAAACCGGAAAAGAAGGAGGCGCAGGGAATCTTATTATCTGTAAGGTACTTAAAATGCATATTCAGGAAAATATTCTGAATGAGAATAATAGTATTGATCAGAATAAGATTGACCTTGTTGGACGGTTGGGAGGAAACCTGTATTGCCGCGCTTCCGGGGATGCGCTTTTCAGTGTACCCAAACCCATTGGCAAAAAGGCAATTGGCATAGATGCCCTTCCTGAAAAAATCAAATTCAACAAACTGCTTACAGGAAACGAACTTGGTAAATTAGGAATTCTGGAGCGTTTTCCCAGCCTTGAAGAGATAAACGAATGTGCTAAAAAAGAGGAAATTAAAAATTACCTGAACTCACCGGAAGCGTTAATTCAAATTGCGAAAGAAAAAATAAAAACAGGAGAAGCATTTGAAGCTCTAAAAATTTTATTACTTCTCTAAGAAAAAAAAAAGCACCCTTTTCAGGGTGCTTTAATTATTCCCATCAACCTTTTATCGGATAAATACTTTCTGCGTATACTTTTTATTACCTTCCACTACGGAAACGATGTAAGGACCAGGAGCTACATTCAACAGAATCTGGTTTTTGCTGTGGCTTTGATATTCCTGCTTGACAATTTGTTTTCCGGTGATATCATGAATGAAAATAGTACCGCTCTTTACGGATGGGTTGGGATCGATATAAACGGTTTTCAATACCGAGTAAATGTTAAACTCAAAGGGTTCTTCTTCCTCTATACCTGTTGTTGTATTAGCAGAGGATGTTGTTGTTTCTACTTTTTGAGCCGGCACAAAATGAATGATAAATCGATTGTAATTTAGAACCTGCTGTGATGTAAAAGTATAATCACCTTCCTGTAGGTCATGCATTTTGCCCTCGTCCAGATCTTCAAGATAGGCTGTTAAATTCAA
Source organism: uncultured Sphingobacteriales bacterium (assembly GCA_964395255.1). Taxonomy (GTDB): domain Bacteria; phylum Bacteroidota; class Bacteroidia; order CAILMK01; family JAAYUY01; genus CAYNBC01. The sequence continues at coordinate 2,507 of CAYNBC010000311.1, forward strand.
ATTATCGGTAGCCAGTTCAAAATGAAGAGTATATTCACCAGCAACTTTGGTATTGATGTACAAAGGAACTTCCCAATT
>CAYNBC010000312.1:0-2577 GCA_964395255.1 uncultured Sphingobacteriales bacterium
CTTTAATTGTACTGATGATATGGCTCTATTTAAGTGCTGTTTCTTTGATAATTGGTTATGAACTGAACAATAGTATTTTTAAAGCACATCGAAAGTATAATCTGGAAAAACAAAAACCGGATAAAAAAGGATTAAATTCTTGATTCTTTAAAAAACTTTTTTTGCAATTTGTCATTGAAAAGACGAGTTGATGGGATAATAATTATCTTTGCAAACTTGAACCGAAGCGAATATTAACCAAAAATCACTCATATGTCTATCAAATCAAAAACAAAAGAGCTCCAGAAGCGTATTCAAGGAGCTACGGTAGGAGGGGGTGAAAAAGCGATACAAAAGCAGAAATCCGTAGGAAAGCTTACTGCCCGTGAGAGAATTAATGCATTGCTCGACCCCAATTCTTTTCATGAATATGATTTGTTTGTCGAACATGCCGGGAAAGACTTTGATATGGACAAAAAGTACCTCCCCGGTGATGGTGTAATTACGGGTACCGGAACTATTTATGGTTATCCGGTGTGCATTTATGCGCAGGATTTTACCGTTGCAGGTGGTTCGTTAGGATACATGCATGCCAAAAAGATAACCAAAATCATGGACCATGCTTTAAGGTTGAAAGTGCCTTTAATTGGGATTAATGATTCAGGGGGTGCCCGTATTCAGGAAGGGGTGAACAGTCTGGCTGGATATGGCGAAATTTTTTATAGAAACACCAAAGCCTCGGGGGTTATTCCTCAGATATCCGTTATTCTTGGCCCCTGTGCCGGTGGTGCTGTTTATTCACCTGCTCTTACTGATTTTGTATTTGTGGTGGATAAAATATCCAAAATGTTTATTACCGGGCCTGAAGTTATTAAAACCGTTCTGGGAGAAGAAATATCCATGGAAGAGCTGGGAGGGGCAAGAGTTCATGCTGAATTAAGTGGCAACGCTCATTTTTATGCCGAATCAGAGTACGAATGCTTTGAACAAATAAAAAAATTATGCAGCTTTATACCATGGAATAATAAAAAGAAAGCTGAACCCTTTATTAAAAAATCTCCTAAAACACGACTGTATAAAATTGAAAAAATATTCCCCAACAACCCCAGACAACCCTATGATGTGAGGGATATTATCCGTGCTATTTGTGACGATTCCGACTTCCTGGAAGTACAGGAACTATTTGCTCCCAACATTGTTATTGGTTTTGCCCGTATGGGTGGTGAAACAGTGGGTTTTGTGGCCAATCAGCCGCTTGTATTGGCTGGCGTTCTGGACGTAGATTCTTCTGACAAAGCTGCACGGTTTATTCGTTATTGTGATGCTTTTAATATTCCTCTGGTTACGCTGGTTGATTTACCGGGTTATTTACCGGGCGTGGACCAGGAACATGCCGGTGTTATTCGTCATGGAGCTAAAGTCCTTTATGCTTATAGTGAGGCTACAGTTCCTAAAATCACCGTGATTTTAAGAAAAGCATATGGTGGAGGTTATATTGCTATGTGCTCGAGCCATCTGAGAGCAGATTTTGTTTTTGCCTGGCCAACCGCTGAAATTGCCGTAATGGGTCCCGAAGGTGCTGCCAATATAATTTTCCGCAAAGAAATTGCAGAAGCTGAAGACCCCGAAAAAGTCAGACAACAAAAAGTTAAAGAATATAAACAAAAATTTGCCAATCCTTATGTAGCTGCTGCCTACGGCTATATCGATGCAGTTATTGAACCCGATGATACCAGGAAATTTATTATCCATGCACTTGAAATTTCTCAGAATAAGTCTGAGAGAATTATGGATAAAAAACACGGTATTCCACCCTTCTAAAATTGAATACTATGTCGGAAAAAAAGAATGCTAAAAAGGAAGCTGAAATAACTCCAGTCGAAGATCAAATTAAGTTGGGTGATTCACCTGATTATAAAACTTTTATTGTTCATACCACTAAATACAAAACACTCCTGACAAAAAAATTTATAAACAGGAAAAAATATGTCCCCGTTGATCCTAAACAAATAAAAGCTTTTATTCCAGGCACCATCATGAAAGTGTATGTCAAAAAAGGTAAAAAAGTCAGGAAAGGTCAGAATTTGCTGGTCCTTGAAGCCATGAAAATGAATAACCTGGTTAAAAGTCCGCTTGCTGGAACAATAAAAGATGTATATGTAAAAGAAGGTGAAGTAGTAGCCAAAGACCAGTTGCTTGTGGAGTTTGAATAATTCATTATTCTTTGCGAATCACCTCAATGGTATATTCTGCCGAAGCCAGAATCAAAAAAGCCAGTGCTGAATAAATAGGGAGGAGTGCAAGACCTGCAACCCCGGCACCCAGAGGAAATTCATACACTTTTTTACCTTCGGAATTTTTAATGATAATATATTGAATATTACCTTCTTTCAGAAGTTTTTTTATAGTTTTTATCAATTCTTTGCCTTTAACTTTTATCCTTTCGTTTGACATGATTTAATTAATTCATGAGTATCAAAATCAAAAAATATAAAATAATTTATTACACACCAAAACAAAAATAAATCTCTCGTTTATCCCAATATCTTCGCCAATGATGAGAAACAGCGAGAAGCCAACTACTTTTCAAAACACCGT
>CAYNBC010000313.1:0-2565 GCA_964395255.1 uncultured Sphingobacteriales bacterium
TATTTGATGCATTGAAAATAAGGTAATAGGTATGCTGGACGATTAATAATCCACATTTTTCTAACATTCGTTCAAATTAGTGTGAATATTTTAGACCGGGAGTTATTAAATTTTTAGTTCGCTTATAAAAAGATAATTTTACCATCTCATAAAAAGCTCGATTAAGGGAGGAAAAAGAGGAATTGTGGATAAACCAGCATTTGAAGACCGTTATCAGGAAAGAAAATTGAAAGAAGTCAGGGCCAGAGCGCCTGTGTCATACCCTCCTCTGGAGGAAACAGGCAAATTGCCCCCACAGGCTATTCAGATTGAAGAAGCCGTTCTGGGTGCACTCATGCTTGAAAAGGATGCTCTTACTGAAGTTCTGGATATTTTAACAACACCCGAAATCTTTTATAAAGAAGAACACCAGGAAATATTCAAAGCTATCTTAAAACTATTTGATGAGTCCAAACCCATTGATATTCTTACGGTAACCAGCGAACTTCGTTCTTCAGGCAAACTGGATGCAGTGGGTGGTCCATACTATATCAGCGAGCTGACAAACCGTGTGGGTAGTTCGGCCAATATAGAATTTCATGCACGGATACTGGTCGAAAAATATCTTTTACGTGAATTGATTAAAATCAGTACAAGAATTCAGAGCCTTGCCTATGAGGAAACAACCGATGTATTTGAATTGCTCGATGATGCTGAAAGAGCCCTGTATAATATTTCCACAGGGAACCTGAAAGGGGATTATATTTCCATGAAGGATTTAATACGTAAATCCCTGGAAGAGCTCGAGGAAATTATGAAAAACAGGGAGGATGCTGGTTACACAGGTGTTCCTACAGGCTTTTCGGCTCTGGACAGAATCACATCTGGCTGGCAGAAGTCCGATTTGATTATCATAGCTTCCCGTCCTGCTATGGGTAAAACATCTCTGGTGCTCTCCATGGCTCGCAATGCTGCGGTTGATTTTAAAAAGACAGTGGCTATTTTCAGTCTGGAGATGTCTGCTATTCAGCTTGTGCATCGCCTTATTTCGGCTGAGGCAAATCTGGATGCAGCCAAATTGCGCAATGGAACCCTTGAACCTTTTGAAATTGAAGTTTTACATCAGAAAATTTCACGCCTTTCCGAGGCTAAAATATTTATTGATGATACTCCGGCTCTCAATATTTTTGATTTAAGAGCCAAGTGTCGAAGGTTAAAATCCCAGCATCAGATAGATCTGGTGATTATCGACTATCTGCAGCTCATGAATGCCCATAAGGAGCAACGCAGGAATGATATGAACCGTGAGCGGGAAATAAGTACTATTTCCAGGGCATTGAAAAGCCTTGCCAAGGAGTTAAATATTCCGGTAATTGCTCTCTCGCAATTAAGCCGTGAAGTGGAAAAAAGAGGTTCATCCAAGCGTCCTATTCTGTCTGATTTGAGGGAATCAGGTTCCATTGAGCAGGATGCTGACCAGGTTCTGTTTATCTATCGTCCTTCTTATTATGGTCTTACCGAAGATGAAAATAACAATCCAACAGAAGGAATTGCAGAAATAATTATTGCCAAAAACCGTCATGGAGAAACACGTACTATAAAACTTGGGTTTGAAGAAAAATTTGCTCGCTTTGTGGACCTTGATATGCTGGAAAAAAGCTATTACCGTCAGGCGCAAAATGGCAATACCATTGTACTTAGTTCGAGAGCCAACGATATAGATACTCCGGAATCAGATATGGAGGATGATCTGGATTTACTCGATTAAACCAGGATTTTATTCAGTTCGTTTTGAATTTTTTCTTTTCCCTTTTCGCTCATGGATACAAGTGGCAGCCGTAAATAAGGTTCACAAAATCCTTTCAGATGCATGAGCATTTTGATTCCGGTTGGGTTGCCTTCGGAAAAAATTAAATGAACCATTTCCAATAACTGATAGTGGATATCACGGGCTGCATTGATTTTTCCATCAAGATAATTATGTACCATAGCGCTGAAAGCTGCCGGATAAGCATTGCCAATAACCGATATCACGCCTTCAGCACCTACTGAAAGCAGAGGAAGTGTAAGTGCATCATCGCCTGAGAGTACCTGAAAATGTGAAGGTTTATATTGTAAAATTTTCATTATCTGGTTAAAGTCTCCGGAAGCTTCTTTGATGGCGATAATATTTTCAAAATCTTCGGCAAGCTTCAGAGTTGTTTCGGCAGCCAGATTGGAAGAAGTACGCCCGGGTACATTATAGAGTATCACAGGCACAGGCGACTCGGAGGCTATAGCTTTAAAATGCTCATACAGGCCTGTCTGATTGGGTTTATTATAATAAGGACAAACTGAAAGTATGGCTGAGATACCTTTAAAGTTGGTTTTTTGGATGGATTGTAATAATACGGATGTATTGTTACCTCCAAGCCCCAGAACTATGGGTAAACGGTTATCATTTACTTCCAGTGCAGTATCCAGAACTTTTTGTTTTTCATCAGCTGTTAAAGTAGCTGCTTCAGAAGTTGTTCCAAGCATTACCAGATAATCTGTGCCGTTTTCAATCAAATAATTTAAAATTTTTTTTAAAGAAGTGTAATCCAC
>CAYNBC010000314.1:0-2564 GCA_964395255.1 uncultured Sphingobacteriales bacterium
ACCCTACCCTATTCCCATGGAGTTGGTAACAAAACTGAATTACCCAGCTTTACTTAACGAATCTTCCGATGTTTTTCTCCAAATGCATAACAGCTTTTTGAAGCAGAAAAAAATAGTCATTAACGGTTGTTTTCATTTCTACCCCATTCAAAATAAACTGGAAGAACTTTCAGACATGGAAAACCGCTTTCATTTAATCTACCACGACCCTTTTGCTCCGGATTATCAACCGGAATTGTGGGTTTCTTCTCTCTTCCAGAAATTGTTTATCATGATGAAAAATCAGGGATTTTTGCTTACCTACTCTTCGCGAGGCACTGTTAAACAAGCTTTAAAAAGTGCAGGATTTAAAGTGGAAAGATTGCCGGGGCCTCCGGGCAAAAGGCATATTATCAGAGCTATTAAATAATTTTCTATTTTCGTAAGTCGAAAATATTTATCCATTGATGAAAAAAGCTGTATTACTATCTTTACTCTTCTTAACCTATCACATTTTACAAGCTCAAAAGCTGTATCAGGCTGTTGGTCCTAATGGGAAAACGGGTTTCCTTGATAAAAATGGTGAAGTAATTGTTGACTATATTTTTGACCAGGTTTTTCCTTTTCATCATGGACGTGCCAAAGTCCGTATAGGTGAGCATTATGGTTTTATCGACAAAACGGGAAAAATCATTATCCCCGTAGAATATGAGTCTCTTTCTGAGTATTATAAGGGGGTAAGTCGCGCCTTCAAAAACGGACAACTGGGTTTCCTTGATGAGCAAGGGAATTTAAAATATGGCTGGTACAATTATATTGGCAATATTGAAGACAACCTGGCACTTATTTCCCGGAACGGTAAGTATGCTTATATCAATGATTTAACGGGAAAACCCATAACAGATTTTTATGATTATATTGAAGCTTTCGACAAAGAAGGGATAGCACGTGTGGGTAAAGATGGCGAATATTTTTTAATAAACAGAAAAGGAAAAACCATAAAAAAGCTGGAAATGCCTGGAAGTTAATCCTCGATTCTTTCCAGTTCAACAGTAAAATGCCTCATGATGGGTGCTTCATACAGAATTTTGAAGCCATGTTTATAACTTTCCCTCCTGTCATAAATATTTTTCAAGGCAGCAGCTACATATTCCATATGATTGTTGGTATAAACCCTCCGGGGAATGGCCAGCCTGAGAAATTCAAGGCGGGGATAGCGGTTTTCCCTTGTAATGGGGTCACGGTCAGCCAGTAATGTACCTATTTCTACACCTCTCACACCACCTTCAATGTAAAGTTCAACGCCCAGTAATTGTGCAGGAAATTCGGATTGGGGAATATGGGGAAAAAATTTTAAGGCATCTACAAAAACAGCATGACCGCCAATCGGTTGCTGTATGGATATGCCATATTCCATAAGGCGATGGCCTAAAAACTCCACCTGTTTTACCCGGCTCTCCAGATAATCAAATTCTGTAGCTTCCATTAAACCTTGAGAAAGTGCGCTCATATCACGGCCTGCCATACCACCGTAAGTGATATAACCTTCAAACATGATATTATAAATCGAAGCCTGGCGGAATAATTCCCGGTCTCTCATGGCTATAAATCCACCAATATTAACAATTCCGTCTTTCTTGCTCGACATGGTAATGGCATCGGCATAAGAAAACATTTCTCTGGCAATCTCCTTGATACTTTTATGGGTATAGCCTTTTTCTCTCAATTTGATAAAATATGCATTTTCGGCAAACCTGGCAGCATCAAACACAACCGGTATCCCATATTTTTCACCCAGCGCCCGGACTTCTTTTATGTTGGCCATGCTCACAGGTTGTCCGCCTGAAGAATTGCAGGTTAAGGTAATAATGATAAAAGGAATTTTTTCCTTTCCATATTTTTGAATTACCGACTCAAGTTTTTCAACATCGACATTACCTTTAAAGGGATGCGTTGAATCTGTATGATAGGCTTCGTCAATGGTACAATCCACTGCAAAAGCTTTTCTAAATTCAATATGTCCTTTTGTTGTATCAAAGTGGGCATTTCCGGGAATGTATTGCCCTTCTTTCACCAGTACTGAAAACAAAACATTTTCAGCGGCTCTTCCCTGATGCGTTGGAAGAAAATAATCAAATCCCGTAATTTTTTTGATAGTCTCTTTCAATTGATAATAAGAAGAAGCACCGGCATAGCTTTCATCCCCTTTCATCAATTCTGACCATTGACGGTCGCTCATGGCGCCAGTACCCGAGTCGGTAAGCAAATCAATAAAGATCTGCTCACTCTTTAAATTAAACAAATTATACCGGGCATCTATAATCCATTTTTCTCTTTGTTCCCGTGTTGTTCTTTTAATATTTTCAACAACTTTTATTTTATAAGGTTCAGCAAATGGTAAGTCCATTTTCTTGATTTTTTTTGTTTTATAAGAAAAAAATTCAGGCAGGAAATTAATTATCGAAATGGTCTCTTTCCTTGATATTAAGGAATATTTGTTTCTTATTCAATATATAAATAAACGAACCTGACATTTAAAGTCAAAACTAAAAATATTTTTTTAATTTTAGAAACACAAAATATTC
>CAYNBC010000315.1:0-1925 GCA_964395255.1 uncultured Sphingobacteriales bacterium
CTTTTTATCAACATTTACCAGTGGATAAAAATCCCAATAAACTATACAACCAATTGTTTTGAATCATCGTTATTTGCAGCAACAAACAAAACGGGTATGCGATACATTTTAGGTCTGTTTATATTTATTTCTTTATTTTTTAGTTCCTGTCATAAAGAGGATGATTCACCGGGAACATTGATTGCAAAAGTTTATAAAGAAACTTTAACAGGAGACCCGGCTGTAAATGCTCGAATGAACCTGGCAATATCGGAAACAAATCTGAATCAGGGAATTTTTGAGATTGAAAATGTTTACGCGGATGCTCAGGGAATCATTGAAGTCAACAATCTTCAACCACGGACTTACTATTACGAAGTAATTGCTTCCGATTACCATGGAAGTATGTATTATGCTAAAGGAAATGTGAAAATTCCTGCAGGAGATATTATTGAAATAACCGTTGTTCTTACCAAACAATAATAGTGACCGGGCTTGTAGCTGAAAAGATTTTAAATTTCTACAACCAGCTTTTAAAGGAGAAAATCCAGCTTCCTGAAGGAGTGGGGTTATTAAACCCCTTTCATTACGAGGAAGTGAAAGAAATTGTCAGGAATTTTTACACAAAATATTACAGCGATACAAACAACCGGATTCTATTACTGGGTATCAATCCCGGTCGATTTGGAGCTGGAATAACGGGGATACCTTTTACAGACCCGGTGGCACTGGAAGTTTTTTGCGGGATAAAAAACTCATTTCCTAAAAAAAGAGAAACATCTTCTGTATTTATTTATGATATGATTGAGCAATGTGGGGGCGTAGTTAATTTTTATTCAAAGTTTTTTGTGGGTGCTGTATCTCCACTGGGGTTTATCTATCAGAATAAAAATGTCAATTATTACGAGCAGGGCATATATCCTTATGTTGAAGATTTTATCGTGAAATATCTGAAAATTCAACTCGAAATCTCGGGGATTGACCGGGTTGTATTTTCGTTAGGTCAGGGTAAAAATCTGAAATTTTTGACTGCTATCAATAAGAAATACAAGTTTTTTAAGCAAATTATAGCCTTACCACATCCTCGGTATATTATGCAATACCGTTATAAATCCAGAAAAGAAATGATTTCTGTTTATTGCAACACTTTGTTAAAAGAATTTAAAAACTGAAAAGGTCACGGAATAAAAAATAATTTCTGAAAGTCTAATGGTCGTAATAACCAAAAAAAAGAAAAACAATGAAAAAGAAACTTGCCTTATTAGTAACAGCATTAATGTTAATGGTAACCTGGACTCAAGCTCAACCTGGAAATGCTAACAGAGGACCTAAGTTCAATCAAGAAAATCCCAATTATTGCCGGATTCCCGGTTTAACGGATGAACAAAAACAAAACATTGAAAAACTTCGGGTGGCCCACATGAAAGAAATGCAGAATTACAGGGTAAAAATGATGCAACTCAGGGCTGAATTGAGGGAGATGTATATAGCCGATAAACCCGATCAAAATGCTATAAACAAAAAAATAGATGAAATTTCAGCATTGAAAAGCAAAATGATGAAAGCCGTGGCAAATCATCGTTTAAAAGTAAGGGCATTATTAAATGATGAGCAAAAGGTTTATTTTGATGCCATGCCACGTAAGGGAATGGGGAATTGCGGTATGGGACCGGGGCACGGGCCTCGTATGGGAAGGGGTTACTACTGCCCCGTGAATTAAACACGATTAAAAAGCATAAAAAAAAAGAGGTTGTACAACCTCTTTTTTTTATTCCGGTGGTGCAAGCTTCTTAGTAAATTTGCCGCAACTTTGATTTTAAGTCGGATAATTTCTTTTTTGCCTCAATGATTTCGTGGCTTTTTTGAATCTGGGCTTTTTCGTTTTCACTAATCTTTTTTTCGGCTTCTTCGATTTGCTTTTTCCAGACTTCAATATTGTTTTTCAA
>CAYNBC010000315.1:1935-2563 GCA_964395255.1 uncultured Sphingobacteriales bacterium
TTTTTCAATTTTTGATTTTCGCTTTCCAGTTTTTCAAAATCCTTTTCATTATCCGTAATATCTTTTTCAGCATCACTGATTTGCTTTTGCAGTGTATTTTTTGTCTGGTCGATGGCAAAATTTCTCAACTTGTGAGAAAATAATCCGAATGCTTCCGGATTGAGGGATGAAGAGATATAATTTCCGTCCAGATCAATGGCAGAATATATGGCAACAACCGAATCATTCATTTGATCAAGCCGTGTATAAATCATAAATGGATTTGAACTCGCTTCCTCGAAGCTACAATTGGTAGCCACAATTTCTTTACGCGATTTTACCTTGCAGCCCATTTCTTTCAGCATGTTTGTCCATTCTCTTGATAGACTTTTCATATCAGTATAATAAACCTTGACACCCAATGCATTTCGCGTACTGGAGTTTAAAAATTGCTCAGACTCCCAAACATTAAAATCGTAAGGCTGAGCAATTAAGTAGCTGAATATAAGCAAATTCAGTGATAGAATCAACAAGGTCTTTTTCATTTCCATTTAGATTATAATTAAAACCCATAAAAATTTAAACATTTTTCAATTTGAAGAATAATTTCTTATAAAAATACAAATCTGTATATCAATAAGATATACAA
>CAYNBC010000316.1:0-2542 GCA_964395255.1 uncultured Sphingobacteriales bacterium
TTATAACAGTATTGCCTTTTATAAAAATCTCTTTAATGCAGTTTCTATTCTTTCGTTGCCACTGTTTGGTAAATGGATAGATAAGCTTGATCCACGAAGATTTGCCTCACTTACATTTGTTTTTTTTATCTTTACTCTGTTATTTACATATCTGAGTAAATATATCCGGATTGAATTCCATTATTTATCCATTCGATTTATCCTTACGCTCGTCACTGCCAATATTTTTTATGGTTTATTCAACTCATCGATGACGCTTTCCTGGAATATAGGTTCCTCTTATTTCTGCAAGCCTGAAGAAGCATCAGAGTACCAATCTGTACATTTAAGTATGGTAGGTGTGCGGGGTTTGATATTTCCATTCCTTGGCACTTTGATTTTTACCCATACAGGTTATGGCTTTGTGTTCGGTCTGGGAATTTTATTTTTAATCGTGGCTATCTGGTTAATGAATAAATCTGTACGAGTTTCTCCATCAGCAATGAATGAAAATAATGGCTAAAATTTACAATTATGGGAATAATGTGAACCATTTTCTGATGATGTTTTCTGGTTTTAACAAGCTTATAATCAGTAATTTGGTATTTGTTGTTGCAGGGAAGAATGAAAAATTTTTAAAAAAATTTGCAAAAAAGTTGCACCAAAATCGATTTTCATAAATATATACAGGAAATACAATGCGGCTATCGGATAAAGAAATTATCGAAGGTATCAAAAAGAAAGACGATAAAGTTGTGAAATATATTTACGAAAATACCCATTACATGATAAAATCAATGGTCTATACCTACGGAGGGAATGAAGCCGATGCCAACGATGTATTTCAGGATAGTTTGCTGCTTTTGTTTATGAAAGTGAGTCAGAATGGATTTCAATTGAGTTCAAAATTTGAAACTTTTTTTTATGGCCTTGCGAAATATATCTGGATTAATAAGAAGGCAAAATACAGAAAAGAAAACCGGATAGAGGATAGTGAAACATTTGACAGCCTGGGTTTGCATAACAATGATTATGACTGGGTTGAAAAACAGGAATTAAAATTCAGGATAAAAAGAGCTTTTGATTTACTTCCATCGGATTGCCGCAGATTGTTAAGGTGGATTGCGCGTGGCAAGCGGCTGAGAGAGGTGGCTGATATTATGGGAATCAGCCTGGATACAGCTAAAAAGAAAAGTTCTGCTTGCCGCAAGCAATTAAAAAATTTGTTAAACAAAATGAATTAAAAAGAAATGCCATGAAAACTAAAGAAAATTATCGGGAATTATTGGAGGCATATCTGAATGGAGAAATAAGTCAGCAGGAGCAAAAAGAGCTGGATGAACTTATTCAGAAAAATCCTGAGGCTGCTTCCGAATGGGAATTATCCAACCTCATTCAAACCGTTATTGCCGATGATGACTTACATGAATTTGACGATGTGGTGAAGAGTGTTGTTGAAAAAGAAAGGAAAAAAGAAAAAACTTACCACTGGTTACATTCTCCTGCGGCTTCCACTTTTGCCGCAGCTGCCTCAGTCATCATCATTTTGGGCCTTGCCTGGAGGTTGATGTTTTCTTATCCAACACCTGACCGGATTTTTAGTAAATACTATACTCCTATTGAAGCTAACTTTACTGTAAAGTCCGGTGGAAATCAATCAAACCAGATTTTATTTAAAGCATTTGATTATTTTAATCAGCAGAATTACCAGCAAGCAGCAGAGTTATTTGCTCAGGTTCTTGCTCAGGAGCCTGAAAATATTCCTGCCCGCTTTTACAACGGTCTGACAGATATTGAGCTTGAAAAATATCCTGAGGCCAGCCGACATTTCAGGTATGTGATTAACGACAAAGACAATTTCTATGTTGAAGAAGCAGAATGGTATCTTGGGCTTTGCATGATTAAACTGGAAGAACTTGACAGAGCTCTCGAAATTTTTCTGAACATAAGCAACAGGGAAGGTAAGCATCAGGAAGAAGCCGGAGAAATTGTAAACAAGCTGCTTAAAATGAATCATTAACAGGTCTTCCTTTTTTCTGGAAAAACCTGTAAACGGAAACGGTCAGAATAAATAAAATAATGAAAATAACTAGATAAAAATATAAAGGTTCAACCGAAACGATTTCCAGAGCCTGATCGTTTCCTGAAATAACCAGGGGGCTCCAGAAAAATGGGGCGGAAGTAAGAGGGTCGGAATGGGTTAGGTAATCGAGTTTTGCCATTCGAAGTGCATCCGCTTTGTTATATCGCTTTCGAAGATATTTGTAAAATTCCTTAACGAGTTGCGATGTACTTCGGTCATTGATGGTCCATAACGACATTACCACCGAAGGACAACCAGCATAAACAAAAGCCCTCGAAAGGCTCATCAAACCTTCTCCTTCCATTAGTTTTCCCGTTCCGGTATTACAGGCACTAAGTACTGCCATTTCTGCATTCAGGTTCATACCGTAAATTTCATACAGATGTAAAAAACCATCCTGCTGACTGTCGATACACGGATAAAAAACCATTTGTGAACTTAATGGATCTTTTTCGTCCACAGTAGTGTGCATACTTAGAT
>CAYNBC010000317.1:0-2529 GCA_964395255.1 uncultured Sphingobacteriales bacterium
GGTTAAAATAGGTCATATTAATTCATCAGAATTAATAAAATTATTGCCTGATTATAAAACGGCTATAGAGCAATTACAAAATTATTCGGATGAAGTTCAGAAGCAAATTGATGTAATGGTTTCTGAATATACCAAAAAAGTAGATGATTATAAAAATTTACCTCCCAATACCTCTGATATCATTAAAAAAGACAAAGAGAGGGAAATCATGCAGCTTGAGCAACGCATCAAAGCTTTTCAGGACGAAGCAGAACAGGATGTTTCTTCCAAACAAAAGGAATTGATGGACCCCATCTGGCAGAAAGTTCAGAAAGCTATTGAAGAAGTTGCAAAGGAGAAAGGCTTTGATTATATTCTCGATACGGCTTCGGGAGTTGTTCTCTACTTCAACGATTCCCAGGATATAACAGTTTATGTTAAAAAGAAACTGAATATAACTTCAACAGCAGAATCTCAATAAATCTGTTTGAATCGAGCCCGGTCAGGCTACTTTTGAATTTTGTTCCAATTTTAATTCGGACAATTTCTTTTTGACAAAAGAAAGAGTAATAGAAATGCTTTTTTTCTCCCTGGCTTGTGATGGAGCCTGATACATGATGTCAAGCATAATATGTTCAAATAAAGAACGTAATCCCCGGGCTCCGGTTTTTAGTTCTGAAGCTTTTGTGGCAATATAGTCCAGTGCTTTATCCGAAAAAGTAATTTTTATTCCTTCCAGTTCAAGTAATTTGGTGTATTGTTTAACCAAAGAATTTTTCGGTTCTGTCAAAATTCTTTTCAGAGCTGTTTTATCGAGGTCATCCATATAAGCAACAACAGGCAATCTTCCGATTAATTCAGGGATTAGTCCATATTTTCTTAAATCATGAGAAGTTACATACCTCAAAGGGTTTTCTTTTTTATCAATACGGACTATATTGCTTTTAAATCCGATGTCATGCGTATTTATCCTGTGATAAATGATTTTATCCAGACCTATAAAAGCACCACCACAGATAAATAAAATATTTTGAGTATTGATTTTAATAAATTCCTGTTCAGGATGTTTTCTCCCGCCTTTAGGGGGTACATTAATGATATGTCCTTCAAGTAATTTTAATAATGCCTGTTGCACACCTTCTCCGCTTACATCCCGGGTAATGGAAGGGTTATCCTGCTTCCGGTTAATTTTGTCAATTTCATCAATGTAAACAATTCCTTTTTCGGCTTCAGCTACATTATAGTTGGCATTTTCCAGAAGACGAGTAAGAATAGTCTCAACATCTTCTCCAACATAACCAGCTTCAGTAATAACAGTGGCATCAGCGATAGCAAAAGGAACATCCAGTAGGCGTGCGATGGTCTGAGCCATCAGGGTTTTGCCTGTTCCTGTATTTCCAATCAGTAAAACATTGGATTTTTCAATTTCAACATCATTATCGACCTGTTTGGAATAAAGCCTTTTATAATGATTGTATACAGCTACTGAAATAACTTTTTTGGCATAGTCCTGTCCAATGATATAATTGTCCAGAAAGTTTTTAATTTCACTGGGTTTGGGTACATCTTCGATACTAACAGGTTTGGCTACATCTTTAGGAGCCAATTCAAGATTGGCAATGGAATGAGCTTCTCCGGCACAAAAATCACAAATCGAAGCTTCTTTACCTTTGATAAGTATGTTCACCTCTTCCTTGGGCCTTCCGCAAAAGGAACAGTGTTCTTTCATTTTTTGTTTTCTTCGGTTTTAACGAGAACTTCATCAATCATTCCGTAATTTTTGGCCTCTTCGGCTGTCATCCAGAAATCACGGTCGGCATCCCGGCTTACTTTTTCGAAGGGTTGACCTGAATGATGAGCAAGGATGTTATACAACTCATCTTTGAGTTTTAATATTTCGCGGGCAGTGATTTCAATATCTGCTGCCTGTCCCTGAACACCACCCATGGGTTGGTGAATCATAACGCGGGAATGTTTGAGTCCAAAACGTTTGCCTTTTTCTCCTGCCGCCAAAAGTATGGCAGCCATACTGGCAGCCATTCCTGTACAAACAGTAGCTATTTCGGGTTTAATATACTGCATTGTGTCATAAATACCCAGTCCTGCATAAACTGAACCTCCCGGACTATTGACATAAATTCTTATTTCCCTGTCCGGGTCTGACGACTCGAGAAACAGCAACTGTGCCTGAATAATGTTGGCAACATCATCGTAAATAGGAACACCCATAAAAATAATTCTGTCCATCATCAGCCTGGAAAATACATCCATGGACGCTACATTCAGGGGCCTTTCTTCAATTATGTAAGGTGTTATATATGCATTGGATTTGTAAAATTGATCCAGCGTCAGGCTGTTTATTCCTAAATGCTTAACAGCATATTTGTCAAATTCTTTTTTAATATTATTCATGCTCATGATTTTTATGTTTTTTATCGTGAATTTTCTTGTATTCTTCCTGTGTAATAGTTTTTGTTTTGAATTCCACAGTTTCTTTGATTTTATCAAAAACTTTGCGGTTTTCTACAACACCTTTAAAATATGCAATAT
>CAYNBC010000318.1:0-1506 GCA_964395255.1 uncultured Sphingobacteriales bacterium
ATATCATCAATGCTTTCACCTACACCAACAAACTTAACAGGAATATTGAACTGGTCAACAATACTAAGCACCACCCCACCTTTTGCAGTACCATCGAGTTTAGTAATTACCATACCATTGGTTTTACTTGCCTGAATGAACTGGCGTGCCTGCTCAATGGCGTTCTGGCCTGTGGATGCGTCCAATACAAGAAGTGTTTCATGAGGCGCTTCCGGTATAAGTTTTTTTATAACACGGTTTACTTTTTCAAGTTCATTCATCAGGTTTATTTTGTTATGCAATCTACCGGCAGTATCGATAATTACAACATCCATATTTTTTGAAATAGCAGATTGTACAGTATCAAAAGCTACAGATGCAGGGTCGCTACCCATTTCACGGTGAACAAGCGGCACACCGGCACGTTCTGCCCATATTTTGAGCTGGTCTATAGCAGCCGCACGAAAAGTGTCAGCAGCTCCCAAAAGAACATTTTTACCGTTATCTTTAAATTTTTTGGCCAGTTTACCAATGGTTGTTGTTTTACCTACGCCATTCACTCCCACAACAAGAATGACATATGGTCTGACGGGTAATTCTTCTTCGAATGATTGAATTCCCGAGGGCTTACCAGGTTTTAATATCTCTGATATTTCATCTTTTAAAATTTCGTTGAGTTCGGCAGTATTCAGGTATTTTTGTTTTGCAACCCTTTTTTCCAGACCTTCTATTATTTTCACAGTAGTTTCAATGCTTACATCAGACGATACCAGAATTTCTTCAAGTTCGTCAAGAAATTCTTCATCAATGCGAGATTTACCCATTAGAGCATGGGTTAATTTACCTACAAAGCTCTTCCGGGTTTTATCCAGGCTTTTCTTTAATTTGTCTTCTTGAGTAGTTTCGCTTTTTCCTTTAAATACATCAAATAATCCCATTGTCTTTTCTTTATTCTTTTCAGCTTATTTTAAAATTTGAAAAATGTTTGATAAATCTTGGCTTTCCCATAAACCGGTTTTAATAAACAGTTCTCCGTTTTGGATTGATTTGTTTTTGTAAAAATGTTGATTCAGGGAAAAATGTATGCCATTCTTCTCAATGGATATATCTTTTTTATTATCCCGATATTTTTTAACCAGTAATCCATATTTATTTACTGTTTTATCATGAATTTCAATTCCCGGACTCCAGAACAGGCATGAAGAACTCAGTTCAGGTAACGGATACTTAAACCGGAAAGGCTGTAAATTCTTATAAGCCTTATAAATGATGAACAGTTGCAAACTGTCAAGTGTCCGATAAGGTATGATTACTTTTCTGATAGTTTTTAAATGAGGAATGGATAATAAAAGTTTTGAAACCCAGCCGGTAGAATCGTATGCAAGTGCCAGATTATCATAAAATATACCAGACATTCGTAAAATAACTATTCCCTTGTCGTGAAAAATAGTTTTTTTATTAAAGCATTCAAGCGCAAGAACAGATTTCTTTACTGGCATTTGCTGCAGCAGGAATCTATTATCATTT
>CAYNBC010000318.1:1516-2512 GCA_964395255.1 uncultured Sphingobacteriales bacterium
TATGTATATTTCTCCGGCAGGTAATCCAACTTTTAAAAAAATACCGGTAAAATCTTTTAGAATTTTTACATTTTCTTTATCGTAATAAGGATATGTTAACAGTACGGAAGTTTTAAAACCGGCTGTCTGCAACAAAGTGCTGATAAAACCCGCTTGGCTGAGTAAAAAAATTGAATTATCTGCCAGCAATAAATTATGGTTTTCTCCGGGTAGAACAGAATAAGCCTTTTTAAGTAATTCTTTCAATAAAAAATAAGGAGAAGATTCTTTTTCTCTGAGTGAATCCGCCCACTTTCGCATCTGATGGTTGGGGGGTGGGAAAATCATTTTTGAACTTGAAAAGTAATTGAACTCATTTTTCAAATCTGTAAGTGAAAAAGCAAAGTAAGGATTAGAAATATTATTTTCCGCTGCTGAGCAATTTATCTTTTCAAATAAAAACTTATAAATCACAGAATGCTGCATGGAATCCAGCTTTAATTGATAATCAGATCCATGAACACTGTAATGAATCTCTTTGTCAAAAGGTACCTCAATACTTAGCTCAATTTTTTGGGCGAATGGAGAATACAGGCTCTGCCTGAACGATTGTATATCAATTCCTGTTTTGCTCTGGAGAAGCCAATTACACTTAAACTGTGTTTTTCTACGCATTTCCTGAAATGGTAATGTTATGACAGCTAAAGACGGTTCTTTATGGCTGGCTTTTAAAGGTAAAACCACCTCTGTTCCTGATTCCTCAATCCATGTCAAATAGCCGTTTTGATAAGTCCATTCTGTTTCATTAAATCCAATCAGTATATTGTGGAAATGAAAATTTGCCGTGTCATTGAAAATGATTTCCCTGTTATAATATACCTGACCATGAGTATCTATTTTGTAGTACCTGACATCCCTTGACTGGGGATACAGACAAAACTCCAGCAGAAAAAAACAGATGATAAGGAGTAAAATATTTTTCAACTTCATAATCAATGGTCCATGAATTATCCCTGT
>CAYNBC010000319.1:0-2500 GCA_964395255.1 uncultured Sphingobacteriales bacterium
AATTCTTAGTACCGGAATACTGGCAATAGCTTCAGATATCATCTGAAAACCCGACTGCATATCGTTGCCAAATCCTGAAATCATCTGACCCGCAGAAAGATTTAAAAGCACAATAAAGATAACCCATAACAGAAACTGAGTTAACCCTACCAGAACAACACCGGCAATTTTTCCCATCATGAGCTCAAAAGGCCGAACGGACGATAATATCAATTCAACTATGCGATTGGATTTTTCTTCCTGCACACCTCGAAGTATTAACCCTCCATAAAGAAAAATAAAGAAATAATTCAGAAAAGCCAGAAAAACGGCAATTCCCATAGCCACATCGGAATAATCGGTTGAAATACCTTCATCGGTAACTCTCAGGCTTTCAATTTTAATTTCAGGATTTAGTTTTTGAACAATATCAGGACTTAATGCCATTTGTTGAATACGTAATTCACGAATCCTGTTAACAGCCATTTCCTCGATTTGCCTCTTTATAGACATGGAAGCATTGGGTGAAGAATAAAGCTTCAAGGGTAAAAAACTATCCATGGTCATGGCAGGGATAATAAGCAAATGTCTGTTTTCTTCATTTTCAAGGCTTTTGAGTATGACCTGCTCAATGCCGGGTTTTTCCATTTTAAACCTGATGTTTTCACCCGAAACAAAAGCCGAATCAAACAAACCGCTGTAGTCAATGACAGAAACCTGCTGCACAGAGGTTTTTACCGATGAGTTCATCACTACAACCAGCGCAATAAAACCTATGTATAAAAGAGGAATCAAAAAAGTAAGTATCCAGAAAGTCCTTTTCTTGACCCGCACCAGATATTCCCTCTGTAATATTAACAGTATTTTGCTCATTTTCATCCTTATTGATTAACCAGTGAAATAAAAATTTCATTGACAGTAGGTACTTTTTCTTTTACTTCTTTAATATGCATTATATCCAGAAGTTTTTTTAGTAATGCATTACTGTCGGTATGGGCACTGAGACGAAAAAAGTAATGAATTCCATCCGAGCCTTCTTTTTTTTCAAGAAACTCGATACCATTCAAATGACTGAATTTCAATTCATCAACCAGGTCATCTGAAGTAATTTCAAAAATATTTTGTTTATAACGGTTTTTAATCTCCCATTTATTTCCATCGATGATTTTATTGGCTTTGTTGATTAAAGCAATGTCGTCACAAAGCTCCTCAACAGATTCCATCCGGTGTGTGGAAAGGATAACCGCAGCACCTTTATTTTTCAACTCAATGATTTTTTTCTTAATAAGCTCAATATTCACCGGATCGAAACCTGTAAAAGGTTCATCCAGAATAACAAGGCGTGGTTCGTGCATAATGGCAATGATGAATTGTAATTTTTGCTGCATACCTTTGGATAACTGCTCAATTTTTTTATACCACCAGCCTGAAATCTCAAACTCCTTAAAATATTTTTCAATTTTTTTACGGGCTTCGGATTTTGAAAGTCCTTTCAAACGAGCCATATACATCATATGGTCTCCGACCTGCATTTTGGTATACAACCCTCTTTCTTCTGGCAAATATCCCATTCGGTAAACATCATCTGGAGATACGGAATGACCATTCAATAAAATTTCACCTTCATCCTGAAAAATGATTCTGTTGATAATGCGAATAAGTGTTGTTTTACCAGCCCCATTGGGTCCCAGCAATCCAAAGATACTGCCTTCCCTGACTCCAAAACTAACCTTATTCAATACCCTGTGATTACCAAACGATTTGGAAACTTCCTTTACTTCAAGTAAATAAGACATATGATTTATGATTTCTCCTTCAACTTTTCTTCCATTTTATGCTGGTAACATTGCCTGCATAAAGGTTCGTAAACATCTTTTTCTCCCAATAAAATCTGTTCTTCCGCAAAAGACTTGCGAAATGAATGAGTAGCCAGGCTACCACAGGCAACACAGATAGAATGTAGCTTGGTGATGTATTCAGCTACAGCCAATAGCTGCGGAACAGGGCCAAAAGGTTTCCCATCTGAATCCATGTCGAGACCTGCAATAATTACCCGCTTACCTTTTAAGGCCAGAAATTGTGCAATATCTACAATACTCGGATGGAAAAATTGCACCTCATCAATACCCACAACTTCTGCTTCATCCATATACTCGGTAATTTCAATGGGTCGATCTATAGCTATAGACTGAATTTCATTGGAATCATGCGAAACAATGTTTTTATCGCTGTACCGGGTGTCGATGACAGGCTTAAAAATTTTTACCTTTCTGTTGGCAATGAGAGCTCTTTTTAGTCTCCGGATTAATTCCTCCGTTTTTCCGCTGAACATAGGTCCCGTAATAACTTCAATCCAACCCTTTGGGCTGGGAGTATTCAATAATGGTTCAATAAACACCTGTTTAAACTTTTCAACAATTAACTTTGCAAATTTAATGATTGAGCTATAATAATTTTGGTACTTTTGAATTAAAAACCCATGAATCGACACGAAATTCTAAATCGCATTAAACTTCAAGCC